>CAYMBU010000112.1:0-5366 GCA_964388765.1 uncultured Eubacterium sp. | reverse complement strand
CTATCAATAGACTAAGTTGATTTAAAATAAATTTCAAGAAAAAAGAACGCGAATCCCATGCTCTCTTGCGTTTTCGGGCAGCTGATCATATTCTTTATCGGACTTAATCATTCTTCCGGAAGTGCTCTCAATTCAGTGGATGGAAGCGATTGATACCAGTATGCTACACTTGTAAAGTCATCCGTCCTCGGACCCTTCCATCCCAGATCATCAAGTGTCATCCTGAAAGACTTTTCAAAATGGATCGGATCCGGGATATGGAATCTGTATAAAAGGAATCTCTGATCCTCTTCATCGCTGCCCAGAACAGCAAAGAGTCCGCTGTAATGACCGCTGAATGTCTGGTATTTCTTTATCTCAATGTCGTGTCCGAAAGCATACGATCCCGTAAAATAATCCTCTGTTCCGGTGTAGTTGATAGACGGATACATGTCTCCGTCAATATACATCTTCGCTTCTCCTTCTACCCAACACGGATCGTCGCCGCGTATTCCCGCCGCAAGCGTCACTCCCAGGAACTGACCTTTCCCTTTGATCCCGTCGATAACCGTATATGCTCTTCCCTTTGCTACCGGATGCTCCTGTCTGTACGAGGCGTGGAAGTAAGCGATATTTTCCGGCACTTCACATCTGACCCCGGTTACCATATAATACAGATCCTTGTCTTCACCGGATCTGTTCTCCATGGTTATCCTGCATCTCTTTCTGAACGGCATCTCGAAGAACGAATTATATCCCCTCCCCGGCGCCACAAGCATGACCGCCGAGTCAAGTACGGGATACCTTCCGTCCCTGTCAGAAAAGACCTCGTCGTACGCGCACCCGAAGAATGCCGAGAGCGGTGCTTCAACACAGGGATGCTCCTGATCCTCGAAATATATACGGAGTATGAAATAATGCCCCGTGTACCCTGTGAACCACATGTTCTGTATAATCCCGGGTCCCTCCGCGTCAGCAAGCACGGCAGTCTGTCCGGGATGTATCGTGACTGTCGGATGCAGTTTCTCACAGTCCATTCCCCGCGTTCCTCCGTTTCTCTCACCTGCCGGATTCTCGGCAGAAAAGGCAAACGTCTGATCATCGGTAAGAATTGCGTACCGTTCCATTTTTCACGTCCCCCTCTCACAACTGAAGTATACCACGAAGCCACGTCTTTTTTCTGAATTACGATATCCTGTTTTCATCCATGAACTTCCGGACCTGCTCTCTGTCACGAAGTGCTGTACCCGCACCGACCGCTGTAGCAGAAATAGCCCCGCAGGCGTTTGCAAAAGCCAGCGCTTCACTTTCGTTCTTTCCGCGGAGTATCTCTGATGCGAATCCTGCAAGAAAGTTGTCCCCTGCGCCTGTAGCGTCAACTGCGTCTATGCCGTATGCCGGTAGAAAGATCTCCTCTTCCCGGTTTTTGAAGAAGCACCCCTTTCCTCCCAGCTTGATTATCACATTACGCGATCCTTTGTCCAGAAAGGTATCTGCCATTCTCCCGGGATCATCCTCACCCGTGCAGTATCGTCCCTCATCTTCATTCGGCGTGATGTAATCTATCATTGGAAGAGAGTCATCAAAATCATCAATACTGAGCTTATTGAAGTTCGGGAGTTTGGTGTCTGCAAACACAGTAATACCTTCTGAATGTGCCGCTTGTACGACAGCCTTGATAACGCACGGATCATCGAACGGCGCTCTAAGCAAGGATCCGAGCACTATAGCCTTCGTGTCAGAGAATAACTCCACATACCTCTCAGGATGAAAATTGTATTTATGTGCTTTGTTTGTTATAGACTTACGACTCCCATCCTCTGCGACAAACATAGTTGTTATCGGTGTAGGATGAACAGAAGACCTGACAATACAGTCCGTATCCACCCCATGATCCATGAGGTCAGCCGTGATCATACCTCCTGCAGCATCATCGCCAAGTGTGCACATTACAGCAGTCTTCATACCCAGTTTAGCTGCAGCTATAGAGCCGTTCACAGCCTCACCGCCGATATTCAGCGACCCACTTTCCGCCCTGTAGCCCGTCACAGAAACCGGAACAGGATCAAAGCCTTTGATAATCGAATCTATGATCGCGGTCCCGATGAATACTATGTCATATCTGCTCATGAAAAGATTTCCCCCCCCTTCAATATAATGAAAAGAGATGCCTTTTGGCACCTCTTATATCATAAGATCAACATACAGCCCTAGTGACACCTGCCGGCACCTATTGACGCCTCATCGGGCTTTACCGTAGAAGCCGTTAGTCTATTACTATCTGTTATATGCAGATAGTCAGAGTTCTGCTCTTTGTTTTCATCAAGCGGAGAACGGCTTGCCTTAAGGTCTGTCAGGATAGATCCGCCTGACAGTTCTCCTTCCGATGATCCTTCTCCACTTCCCAGATAGTCAAGTAAAGCATTGACAAAACTGATCGATTTCTGGTCTCCGGTATACTGTCCGGCTTCATCTTTTCTACCTTTGATGAAGTACTGTTCAAATTCCTCAGTATTACTGTATAATTCCCTGTTTTCAGAATCAAGCGGTGAAATGTCCCGGATTATATAATCCAGCGTTGTTCCATTATGTATATCCGACAGTATTCTGTTCAAACCCTCGCGCAGTCTATCAGCTGAGACTGCTCCACTTTCATCTATGCTGCTCTCATTCTCATTTTCCATGGCATACATCAATTCAGCCAGGTATAGCACAGCAAGATAACCGGAGACCTTGCATGACTCTTCTGAAGTATAACTCAGCACATTGTCTTCCAGATCAAAGCCGTTCTCACTGTTTATATAGTTACCCGGCAGATCATTATCTTCGTTACCTCTAAGTATCTTAAACTGATCATTCTCAGATCTGAAAATATTCTCTACAGAGGCAACCGTTCCTTCAGTAAACCATTTCGGGAAGACTAACTTTTTATACTTCTCAGTCAGTTCTTCGTTCAGAGATCCCTCTTCGTCGCCTGCATAAACGTCTGCTAATTGATTCGCGCCTATCATTCCTGTACGGTTATTATCAAACATGATTGCACGCAGCATCTCTCCTGTAAGGCGGTCTTTCAACAGTTCTATAGGCTCTCCACTGCGTATGAGCCTATAATACCCGTCGATATCCGTGTGCTCTGTGCAGAAAGGTCTCAAGTCCATAGCAAACAGATACTTAAATCTAAGCTCACCATCAACTGTACCCACTTTGCTTATAGTCTGCAGACCTGATGGCTCTAATCCTGCGTGCGACGGTTCACCGTCATCATCACCTTTTATGTAATATGTGTAAAGCGAAAGTTCCCTCCCTATCTCTCCGTATTCTGCAGCATTTCTCATTCCCGGGAACTTCTCCAGGATCATTTCCACTGCCTGTGGCTGTAGTCTGTTCTTTATCAGATCGATAAAGTATTCAAGGTCATCCTCAGAAACAGCGTCCCTGGCTGTCTGCGCACAGTGTTCCTCGACCTGACTCATCTCTTCAGACACACTTTCCGTCATAGCCTTAAGTGTTTTTGATGCTTTTCCATATACATATTTTGTGCCGTTTTTCGCATATGACTTTATATAGTACTTGTATTCGCTGTTAGGCATGAGGCCTTTATCTGTATACGAGGTACTCTTTGTCCGGACTGCCAGCTTGCCGTTCCGGTATACCGCATAACCTACCGCTCCGGAAGCCTTCTTCCAGCTCAATGCTATCTGATCAATAGAACTGCCAGTGCTTTTAAGGCCGTTTACTTTCCCAGGCCTGATCAAAGCTTTTCTTATGACTGACCACCTGCCGTAGCGGCGCACGTCTTTTATGTACGCCCTGACTTTGTACCTGTATGTCTTTCCGTACTTTCTGTTCTTATCTGTGTATTTAAGAGCTTTGCGGCCGACAGACGCGATCTTTCTGCCGTTTCTGTATATGACATAGCGGCTTACTTTGCCGCCTGCCTTGGCCCAGCTGAGCTTCACGTTCCTGCCGATCACCTTTGCCTTGAAGCCTTTCACTCTCCCCGGTCTCGCAGTTGCTTCGGAGCAGACTGTTCCAAAGCATACAAAGACGGTGCACAATAATGTGAGCACCGTTACCATCTTTATCGCTTTGATAGTCATGAGCATGTCCTCCATCCATTACTTATTAATATCATAGCGCACTATTCTCATTCTGTCGATAATGCTCTGTAAATGATCCGCATAATAGATTGAGGACCGCCCACAATATTCAGAACTGCACTTTCACTATCACCATCTTCACTAGTTTATCGCCCATGTCATAATCCATCATGTCAAGTATTCGTTCGGTCTCCGGGTCGGCAAACTATGCGGGATAATGATCCGAGCACACCTTGCGCCCGACGAGCGGGATCATCAAAGTCTCCTGGACCGAATCTTTTTCTATCCTGTATTTCTTTTCTGCCATTATGCTTTCTACTTCCTTGCTACTACCGTGATCCACGGCTTACTCTTGTGATGGTCCGCCTTTATCTCTGAGAAGCCTGCTTTCCTCAACGCTTCAGTTATCTCTTCAACCGTGTGGTTTTTCATACCGTCAATGATCTTCTCGAATTTGAGGCTCGCCTTATCTTTCCCGTCTGATTCGTTGCAGATCATGAAGTATCCGCCGGATTTCAGCGCTTTTGCTACCTGTGCAAAACACTTTTCCAGTCCCGGCCAGAAATATATGGTCTCAAAAGCAGTCGCAAGGTCCAGCGAATCTGCCGCGAGCCTGAAATCCGAAACATCGCCCTGCTCCACAGTGCAGCGTCCCCTGGCGATCATATCCCTGTTATATTCAGCTGCTTTCTTTACAGAAAGCTCTGAATAGTCAATTGCCGTCACATGTGCTTTCGGATACTTCTTCAACAACTCACCTGCATTACGTCCTCCGCCGCAGCCAAGATCGGCTATCTCAGCAGGCCTGATCGAAGGCAGATGTCTGAATCCCCAGTCTGCCATCTTGGCATGTCCTGAATTCATTCCACTAAGCATCATCTTTCCGAGAAAGCCTTCCGGCTTTCTGGTCTGGCTCACAAACTTTTTAAACATTCCCATATCTTCTTCTCCTATTTCCTTCCTACCAGCAGCGTAGAGCCTCCCAGGTCAAGCCATCTCGCCTCTTTTTTATCGATAAACTTCCCGTCTGCCGTATCGATCAGGCGGACATCTTCGTATCCTGCATCTTTAAGCTTTTTCACGAACACATTCATGTCGCCGTATCTTGCTTTGCTCATGAGATCATGGATCGCGAAAGTCCCACCCTTCCTTAACACCCTCAGTGTCTCCAGAAGAAGTTCCTGCTTGTTATGCCCGGGTATATTGTGATATACATAGTTGCTTGTTACAGCATCAAATGACTCATCAGGAAACTGCAGCTTTATCGAAATTACTTCCTCGATGCTG
>CAYMBU010000111.1:964-5384 GCA_964388765.1 uncultured Eubacterium sp. | reverse complement strand
ATGAACAGATTCTGTCCTATATGAACCGATTCGGCACGATCACGCCGTTTCAGGCTCACCACTTCACCGTATTCCACGTTGTCAGGCCTGTAGATCATGCTCAAAATCAGTACTGCCATTATAGGCCCTATTGAGCAGAGAGCTACGAGGCCGAATGAGTCGTCTTCTGCATGTTTATCGCTTCTTATATATGCGATACCCAATCCAAAAGACATAATGAAAGGAACCGTCATGGGGCCTGTCGTTACTCCCCCGGAATCAAAAGCCACGCTCATGAAATAGTCTGGAGCAAGGAACGCAAGGATAAACGTAACTGTGTAGAAAAACACGAGCATGTTCCTTAGTGGTATCTTGAACAGCATCCTAAGCAAAGCGATCACAAGAAAGAATCCCACTCCGGAGGCTACCGAGAGAATGAGCACAGCGTTTGGAACAGAAAGCACCTGATTCGCCAGTACCTGAAGATCCGGCTCTGAGATCGTGATCATCATACCCAGAGCAAAACAAAACGGAAGTATGATCCAAAGATTCCTTGTCTTTGTTATACTTCCGCCCATATATTCGCCCATCGGCTCCATTGCAAGATCAGCGCCGAGAGAAAACAAGGCCATTCCGATGATCAGCAGCAAGCCACCGAATATGAATGCCAGAAGGATGCTCGAAGGAAGCGGTGCAATAGTAAAAGAAAGCAGCAGCACGATCGTCATGATCGGAAGTACTGCCTGGAGCGCTTCTCTGAGTTTCTCGAGCAATCTTGTCCGTAACACTAGTTAATCCTCTTTTTCCTGTTTAAGCCATTCACCTATTATCTGCTTTGAGAATCCGATGTCATCATGAGGTATATCTTTTCCATGATCATGCTGGAAACCGTCATTGCCTATACCGAGTATAGTTACAAGATCACCGGGCTCAGAATCTATTATCGCATGTCTTATAGCCTCTTTACGGTCTTCTATTATCTCATATCTGCCCTGAGTACTGTTCATGCCTTCCATTATTCCGTTAAGGATATCCCTGAATTCTTCAAATCTGTTGTGCTCAGTTGTTATTATACTCAGATCCGCCAGCTCACCGGCAGCCTTTCCCATCTCCGGACGCCTGTCGACATCCCGGTTTCCTCCGCATCCGAACACACATACTATACGCTTTGGATGATATGATCTGAGAGCCTTAAGAAGATTCCTGGTGCTGAGTCCGTTATGCGCATAGTCCACACACACGGACAGACGGTCTGATCTGTATACCATGTCAAGCCTTCCCGGTATCTTTATATCCATCAATGCTGCTTTCACAGAGTCATGGCTTACGCCGCATTCATCTGCCGTAAGTATCGCCGCAGCAGCATTTCCGGCATTAAACAGACCCGGCAGACCTACCACATAATCATCAGCTTTGCTTCCCGTAAGGGAGAACGAAACTGAAGGCTGCCCGTTGTGCTCCGTCTCTTTTACCGACTGGATGATATGATCAGCTTTGTTGTTGTCATATCCATATCTTATGACATGGCCTTTTATACCGTCGAGCATTTCTTCTATATGCTCATCATCGCCATTTACTATGCAGGTCGTACTCTGCTCAAGCAGCTTTTTCTTACATGCGAGATATTCTTCAAATGTTTTATGCTCTGTAGGACTTACATGATCGCCCTTTTCTATGTTCAGGAAAATACCGTAATCAAAGTCAATATAATCAGTCCTGTGGAGCTTCAATCCCTGAGAAGATGCCTCAACTACGGCATATTCACACCCGTTATCGACCATCTCAGCAAGAAAGTTCTGCATCTGGTCAGAGTCAGGAGTTGTAGTACCAAAGTGATGATCTGTATCTCCGATATGACCTCCGGTCGTTCCTACCATCCCGGTTTTATGTCCGGCCGTATTCAATATCGACCATATCATGTGAGCTGTAGAAGTTTTGCCTTTTGATCCGGTAACTCCGATTACTGTCATTTTCTCTGAGGGATATCCATAGAATGCAGCAGAAACACAGGCTTTAGCGGCTCTTGTATCTTCTACTATTATGATATTTGCATCTATATCTTCCAGCTCTTCATTTCTGACAGAAGAGGCCCACTCACGGTCTGCAATAATTGCTGCAGGCTCTGCCAGGGCGATATCACCTATCACAGAGTGTGTATCAAAGTATACTCCACGTATGCAGACAAAAAGATCTCCCTGCCTTACTTTTCTGTTATCAAAAGACAGACCGCTTACTTCTGCGCTGTCATTCCCTTTAAGCAAGTCATATTCTGTTCTTTCAAGCAGCTCTTTTACAGTCATCTTTATTCCTCATTTATACTGATTATTGTCAATTTCAGTATATCGTAAAAACAATAATGCTTCAATATGAACGATTATGTTGTATAATAATTATTAAATCCAAGGAGGTATATTATGATTTTCTATCCGGGCTTACAGTTATCACACAGTATTCTGCTCATACTTGCCGCCGCTGTTCCGGCATTTTTCCTTATGGTAAAAGTTTATAAGTCAGATAAGCTGGAACCCGAAAGTCCCGCTCTTCTAAGAAGTCTTGTGATAGCCGGAGTGCTTTCGTCATTGCTTGCACTCGTAGAAGAGATTGTTCTGGAATATGCGCTGGGCATATTTGTTTCCAAAGAATCATTTCTCTATAACATACTGATGTATTACGGCGTTGTCGCTGTATCAGAAGAAAGTTCCAAATATCTCTTCATGAAGAAAAAGACCTGGAACAATCCGGAGTTTGACTGCAGGTTTGACGGTATAGTTTATGCCGTGTTTGTTTCACTTGGATTCGCACTGTGGGAGAATATAAGCTATGTTTTATCCTATGGTATGTCAGCAGCTCTGGTACGAGCTTTCACTGCAGTACCCGGACACGCCTGTTTTGGCGTCTTCATGGGTGTATTCTATTCGATAGCAAAAGAACAGGATCTAAACAACAAAAAACGAGCTTCCTCTTTTTACAGAAAGCTCGCCTTTATAGTTCCGGTCCTGCTGCATGGCTCGTATGATTACATAGCGACCATGGACGGTACCACAGCCACCATAGTATTTATAGTATTTATTGCGGTCATGTTTCTCATTGCATACAGACTTATCAGTAATATGGCAAAAACAGACCGTCACATGACGTGGCGTATCCTCAACTGATATTCTATGCAGGTAATTCTTCCTCAGCATCAGTGTCATTTTCATCTCTTACAGGGTTCTTTTCATCATCTGACTTAAGGAACCATCTGAAGCCGAACGGCTCAAGTCTGTAAGTGTTCTGTCCGCTCTCTGTCTTCTTATATGCACTGCCTTTATATGTTAAGTCTATCCATTCAGCGTTCTCAATGGTCGTCTGTACCCAGTAATCAGCGAAATTGAATAGTCCAAGCATCTTCTGGCCCTTATACTCACGAATGATACCCAGTATATTATCGTTTCCTGTATCGAAGCTGTACATATATGCACCTGTGTGGAAAACAGGGTTTTCTTTTCTTATCTTTATAAGTCTGTTTAATTGAGTGTATAATGCGCAAGCTACTGTGCCCGGCTCGTGTCTCTGCCCTGCGAGCTTCCAGTCAAAATTACCTCTATGTATATATCTGCTGTCATCTTTTTTGGCATAATGGTCATGATATGTATAGTCATTCAGCATACCAATTTCGTCACCGCTGTAAAGTACGGGTATACCGCTGAGTGTGAACATGAATGCGTGAAGCATTATATCAGCTGATATGGCTTTGTTAAGTGCTTCTCCATCGTTATTCCACTTGGCCGCCTCGATACCGCACAAAGATGCCGACGTCCCGCAGAGCCTTGCATCGCGGAGGATCTCAGAATCGTTATATAGTTCTCCTCTTGACATGCTTCCCGGCCATCTTCCTGTGAACCAGTCATTCAGGTATTTCTTATGCGGAGCCTCCTGTATCCCAAAGGCTGACAGGAATCCATAATCCAGTCCCCATCCTATATCATCGTGGCATCTTATATAATTCTGGAACACACAGTTCCCGGGAAGATCTTTCATCTGGTCTATCTGGTACTTCAGAAGCCTGACGTCATGTGTGGCAAGAGTATGCCATATCGTACACATAGTCGTTACATTATATAATATGTCACATTCAGGATATTCCGGAGTTCCGAAGTATGGAACTACTTCTTTAGGCTCCATAACTACTTCACCGAGCAGAAGAACTCCAGGACATACTATTCGGCAGGCGATATTCATCATGCGTACCAGCTTGTGTACTTCAGGCAGATTCCTACAGGTGGTTCCGAGCTGTTTCCAGATATATGGAACTGCGTCAAGCCTGAAAACGTCTATTCCGCGGTTCGCCAGATACAGAAGGTTATCCGTCATGTCGTTGAATACCATAGGGTTTGCGTAATTAAGATCCCATTGGAACGGATAGAAAGTAGTCATTACTACCTGATTACAGTCGCCAAAA
>CAYMBU010000111.1:440-954 GCA_964388765.1 uncultured Eubacterium sp. | reverse complement strand
GCTGTCTCAGGAAATACCTGAGGCATAGTTCTGTTGTATTTATCAGGGATATCCCATGTGTCATAGAAGAAATATCTTGATCTGGCAACAGGGTCCCCTGCTCTGGCGGCTTTTGCCCACTCATGCTCTTCGCTTGTATGATTCATAACAAAATCAAGGCAAAGCATTATGCCTCTTCTGTGGCATGATGCAGACAGATCTTCCAGATCTTTCATCGTACCGAGATCAGGACGTACTTTTCTGAAATCCGATACAGCGTATCCCCCCTCACTTTTACCCTCAGGCGAATCCAGAAGCGGCATCAGATGAAGGTAGTTAACGCCGCATTCCTTAACATATGAAAGTTTTTCACGAACACCGTTAAGAGTACCTCCAAAGCATTCCGTATACATCATCATGCCCATCATTTCGCTGTGATGATACCATCCGTTGCTCTTGGACCGCTTCAGATCAGTCTTTCGCAGTGATACTCTTCTTTCGTGATAATTACGCTTAAGCATATCGACGAAGTAAT
>CAYMBU010000111.1:0-430 GCA_964388765.1 uncultured Eubacterium sp. | reverse complement strand
CACCGCCTTCAGGCAGAAGTCCTGCCCGCCGGACAGCTCCCGGATCCGGGAAATCTCCGGCACGATCACTTCCATGTCGTGGTCGTCGGTCATCTGCAGCAGGAGTGTTTCCGCATCCGGATTTCCATAGACAGATATTTCAGCTCGTCGAGGTAATTACTGAGTCTCTGCCTGAAAACGTTAGGACCTGATGAATTCTGATTTTTTGCCGCTTTCTTAGCCATCTCTGTCTTCCTTCTTATATTGTCGGGTCTAATACGATCACTAATCTGTCATTTCTTCTGCCGTAGGCATCGCAGGAATAGCTCCCGGCCTAGAGCATGTTATTGCCGCCGCTTTATTTGCATACATGACATATTCACATAGTTCTTCAGGATCTATATCATCAAGGATACTGCCTTCGCTCTGATCATCCGATCTTGCTGAAAGT
>CAYMBU010000110.1:0-5387 GCA_964388765.1 uncultured Eubacterium sp. | reverse complement strand
TGATACGAGGGAAAACAGAACAGACAGCTTAAAACTGTTTGACTTTTTATAGGAGGGAAATATGTTTTTAAAAGGAACGGGATCAAAGAGAATAGTCAGCACATTCCTCGTCGTATCGATGGTTCTGCAGGGATTTGTTCCCGCAGTAAGCGCCGGTGCGGAGAAGACAGCCGCAGAGGGGACTTCTGAATCAGGCAGAGACAGAAAACCGCTGATCACGCTTTCTGAACAGCGCCGTAAGGAATCGGCCATGGACAGGGATCTCAAGGACACGGTAGTTGTGCTGTTCAACGACAGCGAAGATATTATCACCAGAAAAGAAGCAAAGTCAGCTCTGGGAAACGGGCAGTATGCCGTTAATGACATAAAAGTACAGGAGGTCTGGAATCTTCAGGAAGACGCAGGAGATGCAGAAGAAGGATCCGGCGCAGATACCGGCAGTCTGAAGCTTGATTCGGCTGAACCGGAAGAGTCATATGCCAATGTGGCGCTCGTCAGATCGGACAGTATGACAGCGGACAGACTTGCCGGCAGGCTCAGAGAGAGGAAAGACGTAAAGTACGCTGAGAAGAACCATAAAATACATATGCTCAGTGTATCAGACGATACATTCAGCGATCTGCAGTGGAGCATGCAGAGCAGAGAGAATGCTCCTAATATTGAATACGAATGGAACGAAAAGAAGATCACCGGGGCTGAAGACAAGATCGTAGCCGTAGTTGATTCAGGTGTCGACTATACGCATCCTGACCTTAAGAACAATATGTGGCATAACACACACAGCGACAGGGAGCTTAAGGGTACGTGCGGATACGACTTCATCGACGGTGACAGAGACCCTATGGACGAGAATGGGCACGGTACACATTGTGCCGGCATCATAGGGGCGGCAGGTAATAATAAGGAAGGAATAAGCGGCGTCAACCAGAAGATCAGGATAATGGCGCTCAGAATACTCGATTCAGACGGTTCGGCGTATCTGTCACATGAGATCGCGGCGTACAACTATATCAACGATGCCATAGATCTTGGCGAGCCTGTAGTTGCAGTCAACAATTCATGGGGCGGCGGCGAGGAAAGCGACATCATGGCAGATTTGGTTGATATCGTCGGATCCAAGGGAGCAGTCACGGTATGCGCGGCAGGAAACGACGCCTCAAACAACGATCTGTATTCTGAATATCCGGCCAATATCGACAGCGATTATCTGATCAGTGTCGCTGCGACGGCAACTGACGGCAACCTGGCAAGGTTCTCCAACTACGGCGACTCTGTAGACATAGCGGCGCCCGGAACCGATATCCTTTCATCAGTTTCATATGACTGTTACAATCCTGTGCTCTATGAAGATGAGAAACAGGAGCTTGTATCAGAACAGCATAATGATTTTGATGATGACAGCGAGACTTTCGGAAGACCGGCCGCTGACGATATTCTGATAAACGGCACGCGGTATGCGGAATATGACCAGGAGGGTGTGTCCGATAAGAAAAAGCTGGAGATAACTGCAGAGACGACGGCCGAAGACAGTTTCCTTGACAAGGGATCAAAGTCATATAACATCTCGATCAAAAACGCTCCTGAAAATGCGCTGATCAGTTTCCCTGTAGAATATGAGCTGAAGGAGGGCTACAAGAGCAAGCCTGTACTCAGCCTTATCGCGAAGGCAGATGGACCGGAAGGCGCAATGGGCTTCTTCGGCGGACCATTCTTCGGCATTGCCGATGTAGATGCTGATGTCAAAGAAGCTCCTGAATCACTTGGCGAAGCGGGTATTGAAGGAGCCAACATAGACGGCAAGTCGAATTTCTGGAACCATGTTTCTGCAGAGGCATATTTCGATGGGCTGACAGAGCCTGAAGTGGGAAGAAAGAGAAAGTTCGTAGTGATGCTCTACGCTTATGCGGCAGGTGATTATACATTCAGGATCGACGACATCGGGTTGTCCAGTCAGGATGCGGATACCGAGGGATTCGGCAAGTATGACTTCTACAACGGGACATCTATGGCGACCCCGTACATATCAGGCGCGGTAGCTCTCAAGACGGCTGAGCTCGAAAAGGAGAATGAAAATCTTCCTGAGGAGAGCAAAAAAGACACGATCGATCTTATCAACGAAGTAATCTCCTCAGTCAAGGATGAGCCTGAGCTGAAGACAGGATCAAAAGGGCAGTTCGACTTCCGCAAAGTGCCTGCCGAGCTGAGCCCTAAGATTGGAAAGATAACTGTAGATCCTTCCGCGAAGACGATCAGGATCGGCGGATCAGGCCTCGATCCTTCTACAGGAGATCTCAAGGTCGAGATCGGCGAATCAGAGGAAGAGCTGAAGCAGGCAGAGATAATCGAGAAGGAAAAGCGCTATGTCGTCGTGAAAGACGAAGGCTGGATAAATAATATCGAGACTGTGAAGATCACCGGATACGGCGGAAGATCTGCAGTCAAGAGAAACGTATATCTCGTAAAGGGCAAGAAAGAATACACACTCCTTAAAGACATATACTATGTACTGAACGGAGACTTCATGACGACTGACGGCAAGCGCATCTATTCGGCGTACTCGAACTCGCAGGAGATCGGAGTCATGGATCCTGCGGCAAAAGAACCTGCAGCCGATACACTTGCCGAGATACTTCCGGATACTATCTTCAAGATCGAAAAAGATAAGAACAAGAAGTATGGCATGCTGTTCCTCGGAGGACTGGCGTATGCAGACGGATATCTGTACACAGTCCTTGAATACGGCGCCGCGGATCAGACAGAAGGCGGAGATGATGATTATGACGACTGGTCGGCGTCAGATCTCGGCAGAAAAGCCAGATCCCATTCAAGAGACGAGGATGATGAGGAAGACAGTGAAGATGATGACAGGATCGACGGGCCGTTCTCGATTTATTCGGGTGAGAAGCGCCTTGTAAGGATCAGCACATCATCAGGGAAAGTAACGGATCTCGGTACTTTCGGGACAGTCACGGAAGAGCTGAATGACACGGATGACTTCACTCTGGCCGCATACAACGGAAAGATCTATATAATTGGCGGCCACAGCTACAGCGTAGGAGATCAGGGACTTACTGACAAGGTCTTCATCTATGATCCGGCAAAGAAGTCATGGACTGAGGGGCCTTCTCTTCCTGAAAAGAGAGCAAAGGGAACGGCTGTCCAGACAGGTAACAGACTGGTGTATACTCTGGGTCAGGACGAAGAAGAGGAATACGACACTATTCCATCAGCCCTTGTATTTGACGGCAAAGTCTGGACTAAGCAGGGTCCGGATGAAAAAGCTGTCAAGATGTACCCTCTGGATGTTCCTGACGTGAACATCGTCAAGGGAGGGCTGCTGTACACAGGCGCCCCGGTAAAAGACTACGGCGATACGTTCAGATTTGTTGTTGGATCCGGCACATACGAAGACAGCGGATATAACTTTGCCAGAGAGACAGACGATGCACCGATAAGAGCTATTGCGGTAGGCAACAGGCTGTACGGATCAAACGGTGAGGAAGTGTTCACCATTCCTGTAGAAAGCGGATTCATAAAAGTCACTGCGGCGAAGAAGGGCAAAGGCAAGATAACCGGAACAGGCTATACCGCTCCGGGGAACAATGTCAAGCTGACGGTAAAAGCAGGTAAGAATTACCGCATCAAATCCATCAAAGCCGGTACAAAGACGATCAAGGTCGGCAAGAAAACAACAAAGAAGACCTTCACGATCAAAAGACCTTCAAAGGATCAGAAGGTGAAAGTGGTATTCGCCAAAGTGAAGAAGGCAAAGAAAGCAAACAGTTCCAAGAAGAAATGATATAAAGGCCGCCGGGCGGCATGAGTAAAGGAGACGTTGATGTTTGAGAAGCTGGAATCAGTTGTAGAGAAGTATGACGAACTGACAGTAAAGGTGGCTGATCCCGATGTGATCGCCAACCAGGAAGTCTGGCAGAAAAGCATGAAAGAGATGGGCGAGATCGAGCCTGTCGTACGGAAATACAAAGAATACAAAGAAGCGTTCGAGGCGCTGGAATTTGCCAAAGACATGGTCGAAAACGAGGACGATGAAGAGCTCCGCGACCTTGCGAAGGCAGAGGTGTCAGAACAGGAGGACAAGCTTGAACAGCTTACCTCCGAGCTTAAGGTGCTCCTGATCCCCAAGGATCCTAACGATGAGAAGAACGTTATTCTTGAGATCCGCGCGGGCACAGGCGGCGAAGAAGCGGCTTTGTTCGGCGGAGACCTCCTCAGGATGTATACGAGATACACCGAGCGCCACGGCTACAGCATCGAGATCATGGACATGAACGATACAGGCATCGGCGGTGTGAAGGAAGCCGAAGTCATGATCAAGGGGAAGGGCGCCTACTCGAGACTGAAGTTTGAGAGCGGCGTCCACCGTGTGCAGCGTGTTCCTGAGACGGAAGCCGCGGGGCGTATCCACACGTCGGCTGCGACTGTCGCAGTGCTGCCTGAAGTAGATGACGTAGAAGTTAATATCGATCCTAACGATGTTAAAGTCGATGTGTACAGAGCTTCCGGAAACGGCGGACAGTGCGTAAATACTACGGATTCCGCTGTCAGACTCACACACCTTCCGACAGGCATCGTCGTGACATGCCAGGACGAGAAGTCACAGATCAAAAACCGCGCCAAGGCGATGACTGTGCTGAAGGCGCGTATATATGACAAGATGCAGCAGGAGCAGAACGCCAAGATCGCCGCAGAGCGAAAAGACCAGGTAGGATCAGGCGACAGGAGCGAGCGTATAAGAACGTACAACTTCCCGCAGAGCCGCGTGACAGACCACCGCATAGGGCTTACGCTGTACAAGCTGGACCAGATCATGGACGGCGATCTGGATGAGATAATCGATGCGCTGATCACAGATGACCAGGCAAAGAAGATGGACAACTATTGATGAAGACATTACATTTAAGCACAAGTGAAGAGGATATAGCGAAAGCTGGCGAGATCGTTGCAAACGGCGGTCTCGTCGCTTTTCCGACTGAGACGGTATACGGCCTCGGAGCAGACGCATTCGATCCGGAAGCCGTTGAGAACATATACGTCGTCAAAGGCCGCCCTGCGGATAACCCGAGTATAGTGCATATTTCCGCAAGAGAGCAGATGAAGCTGCTCACACCGGAGATCACGCCCATGATGGAACGCGTCATGGACGCTTTCTGGCCCGGTCCGGTAACGATGATATGCCCGAAGACCTATGAGGTACCGTATGTGACGACAGGCGGGCTGGAGTCAGTCGGCATCAGGATGCCTTCCAACGATACGGCGCGTGCTCTCATAGACGCGGCAGGCTGTCCTATCGCAGCTCAGTCCGTGAATCTTTCCGGAAAGCCCAGCCCGACTTCAGCCGAGCATGTAAAAGATGATTTTTAAAGTGC
>CAYMBU010000109.1:0-5402 GCA_964388765.1 uncultured Eubacterium sp. | reverse complement strand
CCACATAAGTCCGCGAATAAGCATACATACCATAATTGTAGAAGTGAATGGTGAATGTACGTGAATACTGCTTTACTCTGGACGTCTTGAGTGATTTTACAGCGAGCCTTTTCCCGCCGGTCTTGATCGCTATAGCTTTAGACAGATACTTTTTCTTACCGGAGATCAGATGTGTCTTGCAGTCATATTTGACCTTCTTTGCAAAGTATGTCCTAAACTTGTAGGTCTTACCGGCTTTAAGTCCTTTGACCTTCACGATCTTACCTGTATCAAAAGGCCCTTTGGCTTTCTTCCACTTTCCGCTTCCGGCCTTGTATTCAAGGACTAATCTTACGTCATAGTCGTAATCGTATGAAGTTCCATACTGATACTTCACATAATTATATGATGAATAATAATAATTATATTTGTTGGACGGCTTTTTATAGATCCCCGTAACTACAGGCTTGTCTGCAAATATCTCTTCTTCATGATCATACATATATACCGAGATCTTATGCTGGCCGACAGAATATTTCTTCATGTCTATTTTCTTGGTGAACGAAGTAAGACCATCTACATTTACATGATCGTAATCGCTTTCATAAGCTGTGCCGCCGTCTACATAAATGTATTTGAATGTATCCCCTGTCGCTTCGCCGTGAACTGTCGCTATTCCCTTGGAACTCATGCTCACTGTCAGAGAAACATTGAATTCATCAAATGCTACATAAACATCGAATGCGCCTGTATCATCAGAACTATACAACCTCGATTGCAGGTAGAATTCATCACCTGCTTTAGCAGGGAACATCATCTTGAAATGTGACCCGTCACTGTCATCATTGTTCTTTATCTGTCTGAAACTGTTTGTACTGCTGTCAAACACGACTATCCTTCCATAAGTATCTGGATCGTCGTGATTCTCGTTTTTAGAAGAAAAGAAGTAATAATAACCGTCCTTAGGCGCAGTGAATTTATATGTTACTGTTTTCCCTTCTGTATCGATATTCGCTGTCTTTGTCTGGTCCAGAGCAATTGATTCATACGATGCTCCTGCACTTACTGCTTCAAATCCATCGGTATCTTCTTCGTATTCATCAGACTCCGATGGAGTACCGTTAAGCACTACTCCATTGTCAGATGCACTTCTATCCTCAGTAGGAGTATATTCAGTATTAACCACAGGATCGTCAACATCCAGCTGATCTTTAAACTGCTCCGGGATCTCTCCGGCATTAAATGCTTCTTCTATTTCTTTTTCATCTGAAACATCAGCTTTCAGCTCAATGCCGGTTCCCTTTTTGTTGTCTTCTGCAAATACTTCTGAACTGTCGATAAAAGGTATCATGCCAAATATCATGATCATTATCATCAGCCAGGAAGTCACTTGTGCTGCTCTTTTAGATATAACAGATTTCATCAGGATCACCTCTATCTTATTAAAAAACAGACTCCTTCTTATAACTTGATTTTATAGCCGCGACTGTCAAATAGTCAAGCGAAATATGTTTCGGAGACATAGTGCATATCCGTAGCTTGCCGTGCCTTTTTCTGACACCTACTGCACCGTCCAGATCTGTCCTGTAAACTCTTGCGCCGCACCGCTCCAGTCTCTTTATTGCTTCATCCGACGGGTGCCCGTAAGTATTGTTTTCCCCTACTCCGATCAAAGCCACCTCTGGCGATACTGCGTCCAGGAATTCTTCTGAGCTGCTGTATCTGCTTCCATGGTGGCAGACCTTCAATACATCGCAGTCAAGTACTCCGGTATCTCTATACTTTTCGACCAGCGCATGTTCTCCTTCTTCACCCAGATCGCCTGTTACAAGCATAGTGGTCCCATTTATGAATACCTTGAAGATAAGACTGTTTCTGTTCTCATCTTCTGTATCCCGCTCATATGTATCCGGATAAAGTATCTCGATATGGTCCGCATTTCGATCTCTTTTATCTGATATCCAGATGATATCTCCCGACTTACCTTTGGTCACCAGCCGCTTTATCATATGTTCTGCAGCCAGTTCTTTTATACCTTTATAATGATCTGTGTGAAGGTGCGTTGCCAGCGCAAGTTCTATCCTGCCTGCCCTGTTTTTCAGAAGATATGGCTTCAGAATGTTCTTCCCCGTGTTATAATTCTCGCTTCCCCCGCCGTCTATCATCACATCCGTATAAAAGCCGATCCTGTTTCTGAATCTGAGATGAACGCAGTCACCCTGTCCCACGTCTGCCATAACTATGTCTGCTTTATCAAATTGAGATGAAAACGCAATGACAGATATCATCATTATTGATATCACTAACACTGAATAAACAGACATAATTCTATAATTTTTTCTGATGCGGGCTATCATGAAGCCCTCTGATGTCAGAAGAAACAGTATGCCATACATAAGCATCACCAGATATCCAGGAGGAGATATAACATCCGGCGACAGGAATCTGATATTTGCAAAAAAAGAGTTAACCCTGATCATCATAACTGCAGGCTGTGTAACAAGAAAGCCTGCATGCGTGATCAAAAAAGCACAAATACCGTTAAGCGGCGGCAGTAAATACATCAGCAAAAAAGGCGCAGTAAGGATCAGCGCCGAAGAAGCTATAGCTGTCATAAGGCATATGACCGGAATATTAACTGCCAGAGAAGCAAGTGGAATGAAATTAAAGTTATATATCGTATACGGAACAAGTCCAATCATTACAGAGACTGACGTCAGCAATGATGCAGGTATCCATTCAGGTATCATTTCCTCCAATCTCGGCTTTACAGTTCCAAGCGACAGTACCGCAAGAAAAGACATCTGAAAAGATGCTCCGAACAGAGCGTAGGGATTGTGCAGCAACACGAGCATGCTCACAAATCCGAGCGACGTTAGGATATCATAACGCCTGTCCATTCTGTCAGCAGCCTCAAGAACGATGATCATGAACACCGCTCTTGTGACAGATACAGTCCACATAGTCATAGTCCCATATGCAAGCAGAAATATCATAAACACAGCTGTTATCCCGGGGAGCCTGAATTTCTTTCTTAATGAAGTGAACACTGAATAAAGAAGTCCTATATGAAGTCCGCTTACCGCAAGAACATGAGCTGTACCGTTTCTCCGGAAATCTTCTTTCATATCGTCTGGCAGTTTCTGCGTGTCGCCGAACAGAGTACCCCTTATCAGCGCTTCAGTACCTTCATTCTGTCCCTCAGTCACTTTGTCCAGAAACGATTCACGTATGACTGTCAGTCTTCGCCGTGTCAGAGAAAAAACACTATAACTGCCTTTCACAGTATGAAATGCTCCGATACTGCCGATAAGCGCGATTCCCTCAGACTTGAGATATGACCTGTAGTCGAAGCACCTCGGATTTCTTCTACCGTCAGGGATCTCAGGCATGATACTGAACCGTATAACGGAGCCGGTCAGTTTACATGGCGTATCTACATCTGTCTTAACGGTTATCACTGCTTTTACGTTATTCACCCTGATGTCCGGCTTTGCAGACAGAAATCTTACGATAAGCTTCACATGTCTGTCAGGCTTTTGCTCTGTTTTCAGCACTTCTGCCGTAACATCGAGTTCTTTCCCCGCCAGTTTATATGCTTTGATATATTTTATCTCTGCAGCCTGAAGATAAAACGCTCCGAACAGAGCTGCTGCCGCACATATCGCCACAAATCCCCTTATATCTCTGTTTCTGTCTTCACCTGTTCTGAGTACTGATTCACACAATAAGAAAACAGCAGGTATGATGCCTGCTGCTGCGATAACACTGTATCCGGATATCCATATCCCGCATATCATGGAACCCGAAACACATAATAATTTTCTTCTCAAAAGGCACCTCTCTATAGTGCCTGACATCCGCTCTGTAGATTATAATATGGCGCCCGGCCTGTTTCAACCGTTTTTTATACCATCCACTTCCTTATCATTTCTATTTCATGTTTATAGCCATCGTCATCATTCGGCGTTTCCAGAATGAACGGCTTGTCCTGCAGGAGCGGATGCGTTACTACATTCCTCAGCGCTTCCTCACCTATCTCTCCCTGTCCTATCTTCTGATGTCTGTCTTTATGACTGCCGCATACGTTCATACTGTCGTTAAGATGTACTGCCTTCAGCCTGTCCAGGCCTATGACATCATCGAACTCTGACAACACGCCGTCCAGATCATTGACTATATCATATCCGGCGTCCCAGACATGGCACGTATCGAAGCATACGCCCAGCTTGTCGTTCAGTTCTACTCTTTCGATGATATCATTCAGTTCTTCAAAAGTGCGCCCGACTTCACTTCCCTTTCCGGCCATCGTCTCCAGCAGTACTGTAGTCTGCTGACCTATGTCAAGCTGCCTGTTCAGAACATCTGCGATCATCTGAATGGCTGTTTCAGGTCCCTGTCCCACATGACTGCCCGGATGGAAGTTATCGTAATTCCCGGGGAGGTATTCCAGGCGCTTAAGGTCGTCAGACAGCATGTTCTCAGCAAATACCCTTATGTCTTCTTTCGCCGCACAGAGATTCATGGTATATGGTGCATGAGCGACGATCTTTCCGAACCCGCGCTCATCCATAAGGCTGCGGAGTCTTCTGACATCCTCTGCGTCAATATCTTTAGCTTTCCCACCTCTGGGATTTCTTGTAAAGAAAGCGAATGTATCGCCGCCCAGCTCTGTTTCTTTTTCTCCCATCGCCATGAAACCGGCGGAACTGGATACGTGATTCCCTATTTTTATCATGACTGCATGGCCATTGCAGCCCATCCCGGATTCTTTATCATCGTTCTTGCCACACCGATAAGGTCTGCCTTGTATTCTGCAAGCATCTGATTAGCAAACTCCGGCGTCCTGATGCCTCCTGTAAGTACTACAGGAACACCGACGCTTGCCTTGATCGTTTCAGTAAGATCGCTGAAATAACCAGGCTGACGGTTCATAGGATTCACGAATCCGCACATTCCTCCTGAAATGTCAAGCAAATTCACTCC
The DNA here is from genome assembly GCA_964388765.1 of uncultured Eubacterium sp. Taxonomy (GTDB): domain Bacteria; phylum Bacillota; class Clostridia; order Peptostreptococcales; family Anaerovoracaceae; genus Aminicella. The sequence continues at coordinate 437 of CAYMBU010000109.1, read as the reverse complement.
TGACCTTATGAAGGCCTCACAGGCTTTAACAGCTTCGATATCCATGCTTCCGCCCTGCTTATAGTCAGACGCGCCGAATCTGATCGAGATCGGGAATTCAGGACCTACCGACATCCTGACTGCTTTGATGATCTCATTGATATAGCGCAGCCTTCCCATTATGTTTTTCCCTGTATATAGGTCGTTTCTTTTGTTCGTCAGCGGTGAATAGAACTCATTAAGCAGATATCCGTGTGCAGCATGTATCTCAACGCCGTCGAATCCTGCCATCTTGACTCTTACCGCAGCTGTAGTGAATGCTGCTTTGACCTCGTCCATCTGCTCCATGTTCATCGCTTCCGGGTGAAGTCTTGTCTTTGCTCCCGGCGAAAGAATGAGCGCTGAGCTCGGTCCCATCAAAGGACACCCTGTGATCTTAGGATCGCCGGAGCTGCCGC
>CAYMBU010000108.1:4976-5437 GCA_964388765.1 uncultured Eubacterium sp. | reverse complement strand
TGATCGTACAAAAAATTATTTTGTTTCATTGTCCTCTTGACGGGGAGCAGTTCACCTTATGCAACAGCCCTTCGTTATGCAAAGTTATACGGCTTTGACGGTATGCAGGAGCTGCCGCCAAACTTGCGGCTTTGACGGTCTGCCAGGAGCCGCCGGCCGCAGGCAGGTTATGTGGCTTTGACGGTCTACCAGGAGCCGCCGCCACCGCCGCCTCCTCCTCCGCCGCCGGAGAATGAACCGCCGCCACCGCCGCCGCTGCTTGATGGCGACGACGTCATGCTGCTTCCTGTCCTGCTCATCATGCTGTCCAGCGAATCCATCATTGAAAGCGTGCTGAATGAATTGCCGCTGTAGTACGCGTTTGTCTCATACCACTCAGGCGGCTGAGTTGCGAGCGAAGCAAAATTCTTTGCGAACACCGACGTTACTCCGAGCGAAAAAGCAAACGCCAGGGTCTTGTA
>CAYMBU010000108.1:0-4966 GCA_964388765.1 uncultured Eubacterium sp. | reverse complement strand
AATCTGACTTACTCCTGCAGAGCGCCGCCACTATGCAAAGTATGAGTAACAGCGCCATGCCGCTCAGATACATCGGCAGCTGATCAGGAGTCACCATATCGAAAAGCAGAGACATGCCCAGTCCCATGGCTACTGTGATCAAGCCGATCAGTATAATGAATACTCCTCCGACACTGCGCTTCACAACGTTTACCCTTGATGCTATGGCGTAGAATCCGATGCACGGCAGGAACACGGAAATAACGAGCAGGATTATGCTCCAGAATATGTCGCCGTCCTGTATGACCGGAGAACCGTTCGAAATCTTGGTGATGATGGCCAGCGCCGCCATGCCGATCAGAACGAGAAGGTTCAGGACTCCGCAGATCTCTTCTGCTTTCTTGTCCATAAGCTTCTTTTCGTATTTTCTTGTTATCTTTCCCTTTATATCATCGACTGTCTTGTAGAACGAATCAGTCAGATCTGATATCTTGACCGTTTCTCGACCGCCCTTGAAAAGCCCGTTCATGAAAGTCTTCTCGCCGATCAGTCCTGTATCTATGTCTTTAAGCTTTGTGATCGTATATTCCGTGATATCACGTTTCAGAAATTTTGATTTGCTCTTTGTTTCGGTGATCTTGACGTACCCGCGGTCAGCGAGCGAAAGGAGCATGCTGACTATGTGGTCGCCTTTGATCTCGCCGTCGGCTAAGTAACCGACTTCCGCCGAGGTGAGGCCTTCAGGAGGGTAGAACTCGACCGGCTCGATGATGTCAGGGTCGACGCCGTATCTCCGCCAGAGAACAACGCCTGCCGCGCAGATCAGGGCAAGGACCCCAAGCAGGACATACATGATAGTACTGTTTGTCTTGGCCTGTCTTGTGAAGTAGCCGTCAGGGAGCACGGCACGGATAGTGAGTCCGCCGAGTGTGCTCTCAGTCGTTTTGCCGTATACGATGCGGTCTCCCTTGCTCTTGAAATCCACTCTGGTCTGGTAGCCGGTCTTGATCCCGACTTTGCTCATGTCGATATCCTTCGGGAACGTCACTTTGAACGAAACGTGGTCGATCGACTGTGCCTCCCATGTGGTTCCGACGAGGTTGTAATATACTTCGTCGCCGTTCTTCAGGTGGTCGCCGCCTGTGTCGTATGTGTAGGTGTATTCGTATACTGTGTCTTCGTCCTCAAACCTGTTTGCGTCGCCTATCCTGAAGTATGCTGAGTTGTTGCGCTTCTCCAGCTTGTACGGCTGGTCCGAGAGCATCTTGAAGTCGCGGATCTTCGCGTAGAACCGTGACACCTGCCCGTCTCGGTCGAGTGTCGTCTTGTACGGTATCGTTCTGTAGATGCCATGGCTCGGCGCAGTGAAGTGCACCTTCAGCGTTTCGTGGATGTCGTAGGTGTCATCCTCGTTCACCGTCATCTCGACATCAAAATCCTCAATGATGAAGTTGCTTGCCGCATGGACTGTCTGCGCTGTCAGCACGGTCAGGCTCATGATCAAAGCTGCCGTGAACGCAACGATGATCGCTATCGTCCGCGCCGCCTGCATCTGATTTGTGATCTTTCTCATTTTCGCCACCATTATTCCAGAAATGATAACTGAATCTGTCTATATTATACAACTTCAGTAGAATTGTTACTACCAGTAACAAAATCTGATGGTACTATATCAACGAGCTTTGCTATTTTATGTGGGTTAATTGTGATATATCACATTTTAGTACCATTTCGAATCATGCTGGTGGTACTAAATCGATGCGTTTTATTATTTTTATGTGGGTTAAATGTGATATGACACATTTAAGTACCACTTGGTGTATAATTCAGTTAGGATTTTGATGTCATTTTCGGGAAGCGTCGTGCTGTTTGAGAAGAATGCACGAGGAACGCATCGATGACAGGAAGGAGAAAATCATGAATCTATTGGAAATGCTGGGTGGCTCCCTTACACAGAAGGAGTCTGTTGATAATATCGCGAAGAAATCGAAGAGCTCCAATGCTCAGATAATCAAGCTGGTGGCGCTTTGGCTGCCGCTCCTCATGACATATCTGACGAGGAATGCCAGGAAAGAGGGAGGGACCAGGTCGCTTGCAAACGCGCTTGGCCAGCATAAGGATACAAACAGCCTCGCGTCGCAGATCGAGGATGCGGATACTGAAGACGGAGAGAAGATCCTGAAGCACATTCTCGGCGACGACGAGGATCAGGTAACTAAGAATCTGGCTAAGCAGGCCGGCATGGATCAGTCGCAGGTCATTTCAGCACTGGATGCGATGCTTCCGGGCATCATGAGCGGGATCTCATCGTCCGCATCGCAGGCGGCCAGGAAACAGAAAAGCGGAGTCGATCTTTCTGACGGGATAGATCTTACAGATATAATGGGGATGCTTGGCGGATCTTCGGCATCAGGGAAAAGCTCAGGCATGGGTCTTGAAAGCCTGCTTGGAGGATTCCTTGGAACGGGCGCACCGAAGAAGTCGGCCGATGCAAAGAAGGCAGATGCCAAGAAGGCTTCATCAGGTTCATCTGTATCAAAGGCAGAACTTGAAAAGGCCAAATACGAAGCGGAAATCGCTAAGGCCAAAGCCGAAAAGGCCAAGGCTGAAGCTGAACTGGCGAAGCTCCAGGCTGAGCAGGCCAAGGCTGATCGATCCAAATCAAAGAAAGAAACGACTGACACAAAGAAATCTGCAGGCGGGAACAGTGCGCTTGAAGGTCTCATGGGACAGCTTCTCGGAGGCACGACAAAAGAAGCTCCGTCAAAGAGTTCCACAATGGACGGGACTGAACTTATCAAGATGCTTGCGGGGATGATGTAAACTGCTGCTGCCTGCGCATCATGGCGGCGTTTACAGATGCAGCTGCTATATAAGTAAAACTCAGCTTCTATATAGAAGGGGATGACACAGCATGCCGATAATTGCTGGTTTTATGGTACCGCACCCGCCGATGATCGTACCTGCGGTGGGGCGCGGAAGTGAGAAACAGGTAGAAGAAACTACCAGAGCGTACGAACGCGTCGCGGACGAGATAGCGGAGATAGCTCCTGATACGATAATCATTTCAAGTCCGCATACTGTAATGTATACGGATTACTTCCATATTTCTCCGGGCACCGGAGCGAGGGGCTCATTCAGAGAGTTCGGAGCGCCGGAGGTCAGCTTTGATGAGGAATATGATGAGGAGCTGACGGACGAGATCTGCAGGATCGCGGATGACTGCCGCTTCAGGGCAGGAATTATGGGAGAGAGAAACAAAGAGCTCGACCACGCGACAATGGTGCCTTTGTATTTCATACGACAGAAGTATAAAGGCGGAAAGATAATACGTGTCGGTCTGTCCGGACTCCCGCTTACTGAACATTATGCGCTAGGCATGATGATACAGCAGGCAGTGGAGAAGCTGGGAAGGCGGGCCGTATATGTAGCAAGCGGCGACCTGTCGCATAAACTGCAGGACTACGGGCCGTATGGCTTTGCGCCGGAGGGGCCGGTTTACGATGACCGCATCATGGACGTGATGGGACGCGGAGCGTTCGGAGAGCTGTTTGATTTTGATGAGACATTCTGTGAGAAAGCGGCTGAATGCGGACACAGGTCTTTCGTCATTATGGCCGGTGCTATGGACGGACTCTCGGTGAAGGCTGAAAGGTTCTCACATCAGGATGTGACAGGAGTGGGATACGGCATCTGTTCGTTTTACGCGGGCGAGCACGACGAGAGCAGGAAGTTCCTGGACAGGTATCTTGAGGAGCAGGCAAAGAGAACAAGAGAGCAGCTCGAGCATGCGGACGAATATGTAAAGCTGGCGAGGAAGTCACTCGAGAGCTATATAAAGGACCGCAAGGTTATAGACATACCTGAAGGACTTCCGGAAGAAATGACAGAGAAGCAGGCAGGAGTTTTCGTTTCTATCCATGAAAACGGCGCGCTTAGAGGCTGTATCGGGACGATACTTCCGTGTACAGATTCGATCGCTGAAGAGATCATAGACAACGCAGTGAGCGCTTCGACCAGGGATCCGAGATTCGACCCTGTAACGCCGGAGGAGCTGCAGTGGCTGGAAGTTAACGTAGACGTGCTGAGCGAGCCTGAAGACATCGATTCACCTGAAGAGCTGGATGTGAAGAAATACGGAGTGATCGTTTCCTGTGGTGGCAGGAGAGGGCTCCTTCTGCCGGATCTTGACGGCGTGGATACTGTAGAACAGCAGATCAGGATCGCAATGCAGAAGGGCGGTATACGCGAAGGAGAGGACATCAAGCTCCAGCGCTTTACGGTCACGAGACATAAATAATAGTAAGTAATGCTGCCTTCCTGTAATGGTCGGCAGCTTTTTTTAAACGATTTTTGAAGAGAGAAGAGGAACGAAGTGATCGGAATGGCAGTTTGTGACGTCTGTTTCAGACATTGTAATATCAGCGTGGGAGGCACCGGGTTCTGCGGTGCCAGGACATGCGTGGCGGCGGGATCGGATGGCGGCGAGCGCGTAGCCCCGGCGAACTACGGCAAAGTCACGTCTCTTGCGCTCGACCCGATAGAGAAAAAGCCGCTCAGAAGATTCTGTCCGGGCAGCATCATTCTTTCCGTAGGAAGTTACGGATGCAATCTGAGGTGTCCGTTTTGCCAGAACAGCGAGATATCATGGTCCGAAGAAGCGATGGGCTTTGCCGATAGGGCGAAGTATGTCTCACCTGAAGACCTGGCGGAAACCGCAGCATATTACAGGGCGGACGGGAATATCGGCGTCGCGTTCACATACAACGAGCCTTTGATCGGATATGAATATGTGCGGGACGCGGCGAAGCTTGTGCATGATAAGGGCATGAAGAATGTGCTGGTCACGAACGGAACGGCTGACCTGAAGGTGCTCCGTGAGATCGCGCCGTACATTGATGCCATGAACATCGACCTGAAGGGCTTTACTGACCGCTATTACAGCAAAGTCCTTGGCGGCGACCGTAAGATGGTCATGGACTTCATA
>CAYMBU010000107.1:0-5485 GCA_964388765.1 uncultured Eubacterium sp. | reverse complement strand
TCAATAGTATACATATACATCCCCCATACTGTAGATCAAATATGCGGAGCAGGTCAATCCGGCTCCGCATATCTTATAACTGTTTTTGACATTTATTGAACAAAAATGCAAATATAAAACACCTTAAAAATTTCTCATAAATCATTCAAATTCAGGGAATTCATAGTCCAGACCCAGTTTATCCCGTATCTCGATGATTTCTTTCTGGACAGTGCCTCCAACCGGAACGCCCTTATCCTTCCTGTCCAGCCACCTTAAGTACGACCTCTGTCCGGGCGTATATATCTCATCTTCCCCGGGAGCTTTCTTTGACGCCCTGAGCGCCCTGCAGATGTCGCCCGCTGTCTTTCTGAATTCTTCGCGTCCCATAAAGGCGTCAGGATCAACGACAAAGAAGAAATGACCCAGGTGGTACATCTGCGGCTTTCCGTCCGGTCCTACGCCGGTCAGAGCCTTCATGTATCTTCCTCCGGCGAGAGCCGCTGAAAGTATCTCTACTACAGCCGCGTATCCATAGCCCTTGTATCCTGCCATCGTGTCTCCGATCCCTCCGAGAGGAGCAAGAGCAGCGTCTCCGGAGACTAGCGCCTTCAGTATCTCTTCACTGTCCGTCATGGTCTTTCCGTCACGCGTTATGACCATTCCCGCCGGAGTGTCCTTTCCTTCCCTCGCATAGTACTCGATCTTTCCTCTTTGTACTATAGACGTGGCACAGTCTATGCAGAACGGGAACTCTTCATCAGTAGGCAGCGCGACCTTGAGCGGGTCTTTGCCCATCATGTTCTCAACGCCGAAAGTAGGGGCGATGCTCGGTCGTGCGTTAGTTCCTGTAATTCCGACAAGGCCTTCCCTGCTGGCCATCGTAGCCCAGTATCCCGCTATGCCGTAATGCGTGGAGTTTCTGACAGCGCCCCCAGCCATTCCGTACTTCTTCGCCTTCTCTATGAGCTTCTCCATCATACGGTAGCTCGCCACCATACCCATTCCGTCATGTGCATCATATACGAGCGTAGTCGGAGTCTCCTTCAGCACTTCAATATCTGTCTTCGGAAGAAGCGTTCCGTTCTCGAATCTGTCGATGTATATAGGCTTGAACCTGTTGCATCCATGGCTCTCTATCCCCCGCCTGTCAGCCTCGAGAAGCACGTCTGCGCAGATCTTAGCGTCTTCTTCAGGCACGCCGTACGCTTTAAATACGTCGATCATGAAACTGTTCATTTTGTCCCATGCCACATGCGGCCTGGGATCATCAAAAATAAGCCTGCTCAATTCATTCTCCTGTTTCTGTGCTCAAATATGATCTGTATGTGAAAGAGGAGCAGTTTTCTGCTCCTCTGCCTGTCATTTCTTCTGATTCGTAATTTATTACAATCTCCAGAAAGTCATTCCTGAAGCCTTGAGCTCATCCATTCTATAGAGGCTCTTTACATCGATAAGGACTTTCTCCTCATCTGTAAGGTCTTCCTTGAAGAGCTCCTTCAGCTGGATCATGGACATCGACTTGAATTCGTTATGTCCTACTGCCACGATCACACAGTCAGCCTTCGGAAGCTTGTCAAAGTCTACAAGATCGATCCCGTACACCTGCTTCGCGACCTCAGGATCTGCCCATGGGTCGGCAACGACAGGCTCTATTCCGTAGCTCTTGAGTCCGTTGACGATATCTCCGACTTTACTGTTTCGTGTATCCGGGCAGTTCTCCTTGAACGTGAGTCCAAGTATGACTACAGTTGATTTCTTTGGAGCTTTTCCGGCGCTGATCATCGCCTTTACAGACGAGTCTGCGACGAAGCCTCCTACGCTGTTGTTCAGCTCTCTTCCGGCAAGGATGATCTGGCTGTGGTAGCCTAGCTTCTCAGCAGCGTATGTCAGATAGAACGGGTCGATCCCGATGCAGTGTCCGCCGACAAGTCCCGGTCTGAATCCAAGAGCGTTCCACTTGGTGTTCATTCCCTCGAGGACTTCATTGGTATCGATGCCGAGCCTGTCGCATATCATAGCGATCTCATTCATAAAAGCGATGTTGATGTCTCTCTGGCTGTTCTCGATGACCTTCACTGCCTCAGCAGTCTTGATGTCTGACACCATATACGTGCCGGCTTTAATGACGATGTCATATACCTTCTTGATCGCTTCAGCAGACTCCTCATCCATACCGGAAACGACTTTCCTGATCGTCGTCAGCGTGTGGACCCTGTCTCCCGGGTTTATACGCTCAGGAGAGTATCCGACCTTGAAATCGACGCCGCATTTCAGTCCTGATTCCTTCTCGAGGATAGGTATGCAGATGTCGTCTGTTACTCCGGGGTAGACCGTTGATTCAAACACGATTATCGTTCCCGGCGTCAGATTCTGTCCTACTGTCCTTGAAGCTCCTTCTACAGGCTTGAGGTCAGGCGTGTTGTCGTCGTTTACAGGCGTAGGAACAGCGACTATCTGGAACTTTGCTTCCTTCAGTCTTGATGCGTCTGATGTGAAGTCGACTGTCGTTTCTTTAAGAGCAGGTCCTACTTCATTGGTCGCATCGATGCCCTGTCTGTATTCGCTGACCCTTTTCTCATTGATATCAAAGCCGATGACTTCAACATGCTTGGCGAACTCTACCGCAAGAGGCATGCCTACATATCCGAGACCGACTACCGCGATCTTCTCCTTGCCAGCGATGAGTCCGTTATATATCTGATTGAATTCCATTACTTCTCCTCTCTGTAAAAGAACAAACAAAGCAGCTTTTTATCGAAATAATTATATCAAAAAACGATTCCGGTAACAACATCTATTCTTTTATTCTCTTTCTTGCGACAAGCAGAATGCCGCAGACAAGTGAAAGCAGTCCTCCCAGGAAATAGATCCAGTGGGTGCCTGGTCCTCCTGCAGACGGAAGCTCGACTCCAGGTGAATTATATACCGTTATTTCCCATACATCTTCTCCCTGTTCGTTATGGACCTTCTGACATGACAGAGGCGTATTGTTGAGAGAAGCATGTATTGTACCGTTCTGCGATGCCGTAATGATGACCGGGCCGGAAAGAAGATCGTATCCGTCGAGCGTCTCAGTCTCTATCAGATAATAGCTTATGTCAGGCTCAAGTCCGATCAGATTGAGTATGCCGCCTTCGGCAGTGCTGTCTGAAATAAGCGGAAACTCACCATCTTTCGGCTGACCCGTCTGTGTGTTTATCTGGTCCAGCTTATAAAGCTCGAACGCGATACCGTCAAGGTTTTCATCAGGCGCCGCCGCATTCTTCTTTCTGATACGTACCGGCTCTTTCGGCGTATTCTTCACCGTCATAACGATAACTTCCTCGCCGCTCTGTTCAGCCTCTGTCGTAACGACTGCCATGCTTGCAGGGATATCGCTTATCTGCCACGGCCCGGATTGCGCCGGCCTCTTTGCCCTCTCCAGCGTCACCTGTCCGGTATCAGAGATGGTGATCCTGATATCGTATCCGCTCTCTTTATATGCCGAAGGCGTCTCTTCTCGGAGATAATACTTCCCCGGCTTGAGGCCTTTAGGATTCTCAGAGTTCCTGAGAACGAGCTTCGGTATCACTCCGTCGTGGTCTGTCACCAGCTCTTCATATCCCTCCATCGGGGTGTAGTCAGGCATCGGATTGCCCTGGATCGGATTACCGTTTTCGTCTTCCGCATACTGATAAACCTCTCTGTAAAGTGAGAACTTCACTCCTTCGATCGGCAGCTGAGTATTAGAGTCTATCTTCACCGCCTTCAGCTTGTTGTCCTTGTTCTTTATCGTTATCGTCGGCATCAAAGCCGGAGTCCATTCTGATACCTGTGAAACAGTATAGAATCCGCTCTCCGGATCGCTGTCTGAGCCGTTCACGAACACTCTGTTGTCCGCGTCCACTCTTATCGTAAGGTCATTTATTAAAGATTGATACCCATATGGAGCAGCAGCTTCAGTAAGAGTATACTCATTATTCTTGAGCAGGTAAGCGACTACAACCAGGCCGTCTTCCATGGAAGTGAATACTTTAACTTCATTGCCCACATTATTCAGTGTGAATACCGCGCCTTCAAGCGGTTTTGCCGGCACAGCCGTATCAGTCTTAACTATCCTTATTCCCGGCCTTGAGTTCTTTACGTTATCTGTACGTGAATTGACTCCTTCTTGAATCTCCTCGAGTGTAAGCTCCTCTCTCGTGTAGTTGACAGTATATGTATAGGTATCTGATAAGCCGTGCTCGTTCGCATCTCCGTATACGTCAATAGAATCGTTCTCTGACTTTCTCACCAGAGACGTCCATCCGCTTACCACACCGGTGTCCGGGTCTACAGTGATGTCATTACCTGTAAGGTCCAGCTCGTATACCTTGTAATCATTCAGATCTGAACCATCCGCTAGTCTCGGGAAGAACCATGTGATCGAAGTCTCGTTATTCGTAAGCCTGCGTACAGATCCTTCCAGAGGCTCGGTCTCATTCTTGAAGTAAACCCCGAAGTAGATGTCGTTATGTGAATCCATAAATGCGGCGTCTGACCAGACTTTGTTTACCTTGAGTCCGTATCCGTGCTGGTTATGGACTGATACCGTCTGTTCGTCATAGCCTGATGACACTTCTCCGTAATTCTGCTCGTTCTCATCTTCGCTGCCTGCTCCGCTCCCCGCCTGTGTCTGATAAGGACCATCTGTAAGCGTATATCCAAGCAGGTTGTAACCGGTCGGCACTTCCCCGTCACGCTCTTCCACCATGAAGTACGTACCAATGAGAAGTTCTGGTATTTCAACGCTGTATCCTGCCTTTATCTTGTCTGCAGCTCCTCCTGGCGATGTGTAGAACGTAGCCTTTTCCTGCTCGCTCTTCCATTCTCCCGGAGGTATCTCGGTGCTCAGCTCTGAAAAGACCCGCTTACCGGTGGAAACAAAATCACCATTCTGATATATGCAGTAATATCCGTCAGGATCCTTTATATAGTATTTACCTGTATTATATATTGCGGCGTTCCCATTCCTGTCCTTGCCTATATAGATACGGAAACGGAACTCAGTATTGTCGGCATCCGTTCCGTCGCCGCTGTGAATCTCTCTTGTCTTCTCGTTATCCTCCCAGAGCCTCTTAGTGAATATCACGCTCCTGAGCGCACCCGGATTCACATGGTTGTTGTAGATGACCTTTTTACGATTCACTACTTCTGATGGACTGATCTTATAGTCGTAAAGGCTATCTGTTATCTGAGTCCCTGTGATCTCTTCGTCGCTTGCGGTCACCTCGTCGATAAGACCTGGATCTATGGCGCATTCCTTTATGTAGTATACGGTATCCTCATCCGGAAGCTTGATCGACGCGATCTGTCCGGGACTGAGCAGGAACACTTTATCGTATGTGATCCCCTGCGTTGTATATGTCGCCTCATATGGGATCGGGTCGCCCGTCTTAGTATCTACTATTCTCCTGTCAGGATCGTCATACTGCGGTTCAGGCTGCTGCTCCCTTAGAACAAATGCGTCGTCCGGAAGTTCGTT
>CAYMBU010000106.1:5264-5498 GCA_964388765.1 uncultured Eubacterium sp. | reverse complement strand
CACTCAAAAGTGTTCCCTGGCCGCTTCCCGTCCAGCCAGCCTTTTTCTTTCCAGTATTCTGTTTCTACATGAGAGGAATTCCATCCTTTTTTATGCATCATGGCCATCATTCTGAACATTGACCTGGTTTTGATCCCAACGGATGGTTTCCCTGAAGCCAGTCTTTTTGAGATAACGCCGGTGTCCCTGTCTATCTATGCTTTCGTCTTCTCAGATACCTGATCCCAGTTCGAA
>CAYMBU010000106.1:0-5254 GCA_964388765.1 uncultured Eubacterium sp. | reverse complement strand
ACGATCATCGGGACACCCATATATAACAAAGCGTCTTCAACGTCTTTAATGGCTGATTTTGTCGAAGCGCCTGCCGACGTAGATACGATCACTGCCTTTTTGCTGAACATGGATGCAAGCGGACGATGTACCATCCAGAGATCGAATGTCAGATCAAAAAACGACTTCAGCGGAGCAGATATATGCATACAGTAGGTCGGCGTTGTAACAATGAGAATGTCTGCATTGTCTACCGCATCGATAATGACCTTCTTCTCATTGTAAAACGGACAGGCCGAAGCGTTTTCTATGCATCTGTAGCATCCTTTACAGAAATGGTTCAGATCTCTAGGGAAAAAGAACTCCTCTATCTCGTTACTGCCTCCGATCTTATCGGCGATCTTCCGGCCGATGTGATACGTGCTGCCTTTATGGTCCTGTCCGTTGAGCATTACTATTTTCATATTCAGTTGTCCTTCCAGGCGATCAATAATGCCTTACAGAACTGTCTCCAGTTTCTTCGCAAATGTGCTGTGTCCTGCTGCTGAGAAATGTACGCCGTCGAAAGCAAGGTCCACGCCCCACTCTCCTGCGTCAGCAAAAAGGCATCCTTTACTATCTGCAAGTTCCCTGTACAGCTTCCCGAGCTTTTCTGATTCTTCGATCAGATCACTGCTCTGTACTGCCTCTCCATACTGCATAGGCGGCGGTGATATCAGCATGATCTTTTTACCGGTCTCTGTAAGGGAATCCAGGAAATCTGACATTCTATGAGACGTCGCTTCAGCGCCGGCACCTTCCAGAATGTCATTGGTGCCCAGCATCACAATAACAAGATCAGGGTCTTTCCTTCTGACCAGATCAGTGTAAACAGAATGATCACCGGGTATTGTGATACCGTTGATGCCCCAGTTGATCATTTCATTACCCCTGATGCGTTCTGTCCAGCGCACATCTTCAGGATATCTTTCACCTATAAATGATCGCGGATCAAATCCAAACGTATTAGAATCGCCTATGCATAATATTCTCATTTCCTTCCGGTCCTTTCCTCGCTTAAGCTCTCTGATTATATTATAGTCCCCTGTGCTGTTAACGCCACAATAACCTCCCGGTCACTCTGCTCTTATTCGTCCCTTAAGTACGGGGCTTCTCGGAGGACAAAGCTGAAAAACTGATCCATCTCTTCTTTTTCTTTAAATCTTGCCACATACACGTACCGTCCCATGGATGGCCAGTCTATAGGAGGCATTTCTTCCTGCAGAACGATATCATTTCCGTATCTGTCCATGATCTCCTCATGCGTATGCTCAAAGTCATATCCGTCTTTCCGCGCCGCATATGCGCAATAGTACAGTTCTCCTGATCCGAGCATGTTCCTCTTGTCCTGTGTTACCATATCCGCATATATCCGGAACACATCCACAGACTGAGCATAATTCATCATGTCAGGGTCGTGGCCTCCTGCCGGTCTCATATTGACTTCCATGATGGCGAAGTCGCCTGCTTTTCCGATACCATCGTGATCCTCTGCAAGCTTTATGAATTCGAAATGAACAAAGCGCCTGTCTGCATGAAAAGCCTTGACTGTCTTCCTACCGAGTGTACGCATCTTCTCAGGCATGACCGGACTTGTGTAATAGTGAATGTTCTCATCATTATTAACAGAATCCAGTACCGGAGGATATGTGCACATCGACTCAAACAGCGGCTCACAGTGCGAATCGATCACCGCATCATATGTGCATATATCGCCTGATAAGAATTCTTCCATAACATACGGGATCTGCGGAAGATCAGCATAGAAATCTGACAGCTCAGATTCCGTTTCTATCTTCATCGCACCGTTCGCCCCTACTCCTATATCAGGCTTTACTATCACCGGATAACCGGTCTGAGCGGCAAAGTCCCTGCCCGGCTCGAGATCAGTTACCAGATGCTGGCGGGCAGTCGGTATGTCTGCCTGTAAGAATATCCTCTTCATTGCAGACTTGCTAATCAGATCTTCTACCTTGTCCGCACGTGTGCCTGACGATATATTGAAGTCGCTTCTAAGCCGCGCGACTGTCCGGAGCCAGGATTCGTTCATTGATTCCCGCCAGTCTAGCCTTCCGTATTTATGTATGAAAAAAGCGAACGCACGGTAAAGGCGGTCGTAATCTTCAAGCGTGTCCAGATAGTAATATTCAGTCAAAGCATCTTTAAGGCTGTCATTCAGCTCATCATACTGCACATCCCCTATTCCAAGCACAGTAACGCCCTGCCTGTTAAGCTGCTCGCAGAAATGTGTACAGGTGACCGGATATGCAGGTGAGATGAAAATATAGTTCATTATGTATGTCCTTACCTCTCCAGAATTTTCTCAAGCGATGTGACCAGATCTGCGAGGCCTGCTTTGTCTTCTTCACTGAATCTTGCAGGCAGAGTACTGTCTATATCCAGTACAGCAAAGATCTCTCCTCCACGGTGCACCGGCACTACTATTTCTGACCTTGATTCACTGTCACATGCTATATGGCCCGGAAAAGCATATACGTCCGGGACCAGCTGCACTTCGTCTTTCGCCCAGGCAGTCCCGCATACGCCTCTTCCTTTTGTGATCTTCACACATGCGACCTTTCCCTGGAAAGGCCCGAGGATCAAAGCGTCATCCTTTACAAGATAAAATCCTGCCCAGTTGACATTTTCCATAGAATAAAACAGCAGAGCTGAAGTATTGGCCATGACCGGGACATAATCCGTGCAGTCATCTGCCAGAGCTTCCATCTGCTGTTTTATCAGTTTATAATCAGTCATCTTCCTCCCACCGTTTCTTCATGATCCGCCTGGTTCTGAGAGTCGCTGGAGAACTGGTATATGCGAAGGCCGTCAAACTTCCTCACCAGCTGGAGCATGCTGTTGAAAGGAAGATTGTCTTTGTCTTTGTATACGTCAGGCAGCTCGTCATAACGCCTGTAGATCTCTTCGCTTGTAATGTCATCCCCTGACATTGCAAGCTCATGGCACCGCATCTGCTCACACAGCATCTCCCGGTATTCCTTCTCATCTACGCCGTCAGGCACAGTGACCTTCTCGTAAAGATCGCTCTGACTCCATCCCATTGACTGCAGATAGCGCACCCACCGCTCATATTCCATAGGACCTAAGGAGTCGATCTGTGCAGGAGTGAATTCTTTCAGGACGTCATAGTCTACCGAACGGTCTGAATAGAAACAGTGGATCGCGTTAAGATAGCGGCCGAAGTTCTTTGCCTGATCTATGCTTGAAAGCTTATATTCAAGCGACAGACCGGCAAATTCTGCTTCAAGTGTCTCCTGATCTACATATTTTTCCTCTCCGGCATGAGCATATCTGGCATTCAGCGCCACAGCAAAGTCATGCAGGTGAAGGAAGTTACTGTTGGAAAGATACACCTGTTTGCTTCCTCTGTTAACCGGTGCAATATCGCATACAACGATCAGCGGCATGCCTGTAGTATCTACGAGTTTTTTGATTATATTGGTGAACGTTTTCTTCTCATTCGCAATATCACTGTACGCCTTGAGCTTAGGTTCCTTTCCCTGTCTTCCTGACGCTTTCCACGCAACATACTGTTCCAGATAATTGTCGATCTTATCCTGCTCGTCCTCATCGAAAAGATATCCAACAACAAGGCGGTTGTTACGGAAATTGAAATTCGCACCCATAGGCTGGAGCTGTGTTCTGGAGTTGCGTCCGTAAGCGGTACGGTCCCAGCACTGCAGCTCATCACAAAGCATCAGCAGCCATGCCAGCGGATGCAGCTCCATCGGAAGCGGCGGCTTCTTTCCCGTCTTATAGAATGATATCGAATACTTGAACAGAAGGTTATGAAGTACGATTGCGCTGAGCGCATCCACATGAGCAGTCTGCAGATTGTCTGTCCACGCTTCGCTTCTCTTATGTGAATCGATACCCATCGCTTCTGTAAGTCCCTGATAAAGTCTCAGCGCGCTGAAATATCCATGGTCCATGTGATAATCAGAATCCTCCGGCGCCACAGCTTTGTTTTTCATAATATCCAGCATGTGGTTCTCCGTAAATCCATACGTATCTCCGAGTTTTTTCGTGATATCATACGCAAGAAGCTCATCGATCGTATTGAATTTTCTGTCATACAGCTGCTCAAAGCGTTTTCGCGCCTGATCGCCGAGATCTGTCATCACATGTATGTTTTTATATGCAAGGAACGGCGTTTTCTCACCGCGTTCTTCATCCTCAAGCTCAAAGTATGAGAGTACCTGCTCAAACGGCAGCTCGAAAGGATATCCGATATCATGGAAAAGCGCTGTCAGACCCCAGTAAGCCAGGAAGAATCCTGCCGCAGCATGATACTGCTCCACATTATCTTCATCTGTATCGAAATGATAGAACTTATTGAATGCCCTGCGGAAGTTTTCGTTCGACTCATAGATCGCAAGACCCAGCGCAAAGACATATACCGAATGGGAATAATGGTCTCTGTGCTTGATGAGAAGCGAGCTTCCATTGACCTCATATTCGCTCAGCAGCTCAACCATACGCTTTGATTTCGCATAGCTTCCAAGGAAGATCTCCAGGTAGCAGTAGTAGACAGTATACGCATCCTGAGTTGAGCCGGAGTCAAGGAACCGCTCAAGTTCACGCTCCAGGCAGAGCCGGTTGATATCCATCTGCATATTGTATGGTATCTGTCCCTGCTCAGCACTTGTTCCCTGGTATATGCCTGTCTTTTCCTCTTCCTCTTCGATCTTCATGTTGAAGCGAAGTCCTTCGCACATTTCATGAATGAAGCGGAGCGCACATGATTTCAGATTGAAATTTCCCTGCTCTGAATGATACATTGATGGCTGCATAGGACCGACGTCGCATTTGTATTTATCCTCGTTGATCCTGCGCATCTTTTCCAACGCTGTATATGCCATATATTTATCTCTCTTTCCTGAGACAGATCCTGCCTCTTTTGTATATATTATTATACACAATTTCAACAGATAACATACTAATCAAAACTTACAAATAATGCACTGACGCAATCTTCAAATAACTTTATTCACTTTGATTTTTCAGGATCCGGATATACATTGCCCGTCATGGTATGCTTTCCTCCGTCGATAAAAGCTTCCAGAGAACTTACGTCCAGGAAGAGATCAAAGTCAATGCTGTCTTTTATTCCGATCTCACACACACGGCGGTCAACATCTCTGTCATTTCCGGTTATCTTGACTCCTGAATTCTTTCTGTCAAATACGATCATCTCGTTATCACGGTCATAGTA
>CAYMBU010000105.1:0-5520 GCA_964388765.1 uncultured Eubacterium sp. | reverse complement strand
TCTTCTACTGTGTAGAATGCAAGAACTGTTGTGAGCTTCTCATAGCTCAGTGGATATGCAGGGCCAACGCCGTCCTGTCTTCCGATCAGAACGAGTGTGCTGTCAGGAACTGAGATCCCTGCATCCTTTGCGATCTTAAGTGCAGGCTGAGCAACGTATTCAGCGTTCATGTTGTGTCCACCCTTGAAGATGACACCGCATACCTTCTTTGTCTCTTCTTCAGACATGAAGTATGCACCCTGAGCCTTGAATTCAGCGATTACTTCAGCTTCATTGCACTTCTCGCAGATTACTGACTGCTCTGTAGCACATACAGTACTGTTATCGAAAGTCTTGCTGACCATGATCTGGTGAACAGCTTCCTTAACATTTGCTGTCTTCTCGATGTATGTAGGAGAGTTTCCTGCACCAACACCGATTGCAGGTTTGCCTGCGCTGTAAGCAGCCTTAACCATTCCTGGACCACCTGTTGCGATGATCAGTTTGATATGGTAGTCATGCATAAGAGCATTGCTTCCTTCCATGGAAGCTACACTCAGCATCTGAACGACGTTATCAGGAGCACCAGCCGACTTTGCCGCGTCCATCATCAGCTTTGCAGCTGCGAGAGAGCACTGGAGTGCCCTTGGATGCGGCGAGAAGACGATTGGGTTCTTTGCCTTTACAGCAATGATCGATTTGAACATTACTGTTGAAGTAGGATTCGTTGTAGGTGTGATACCCATAACAGGTCCTACAGGATACGCCATGGTAACTGTCTTGAGTTCAGGATCCTCATCAATGATACCGGAGCACTTCATGTCTTTAATAGCGTCATAAAGCATTCCTGTAGCCATATGATTCTTGTAGACCTTATCCTCTACCTTACCATATTTCGTTTCCTCATGAGCCATTTCAGCAAGTTCACGAGCGTGTTCCTCGCCTGCAACAGCCATTGCCTTTACGATGGCATCAATCTGCTCATCGGAAAGCTTGGCAAGTTCTTCGGCAGCAACAGCAGCTTTCGCTGCCATATCTCTGGCTTCCTGTATGGCCATTAGATCTTTATCAAATTCCATATAGTCCTCCTATTACTAGTCCAAGATCTTGTCAAGGATTCCCTTGGCATCTAATACTCTGATGACTGCTTCAACAATCTGATCCTTTGTGAAGTTAGCCACTGAGATCTCCTTTGCAGGAGCCTCGGCAGGAGCTTCAGCAGGAGCAGGAGCAACTGCAGCAGGAGCATCATCATGATGCAGTGCACTTGTAGCGCATGAATCAGAATGCTCTGATGTATGACCTGATGCAAGTGCATTGTCCGGATTAGGTCTCTTCAGACCTTCCTCCGCGACGAATCTGATACCCTTTGTCTTTGCCAGATCGGCTGCAGACGGAGTGATCAGAGTATCAGGCGTTACAGGAAAGACGTCTTTATGTGTCAAAAGGAACTGCTCAATAGTAGTTGCTGTAACTAACTGTTTCATTATTTCCTTCCTTTCATCTGCTAAAACAGGCTTGTTATAAGCTTCCTGCTAGGTGAAGGAATGACTTCAGAGTTGACGAGAACGCCCTCTGCGCCAATTACTTCCTCACCTACGGCAGCACCTGTTTTAACATCTGCAACGTCTCCAGTGTAAGTGAAATACGACTTTCCGCCGAGACCTGTTCCGAGTCTGAGCTCGATCGGAGCAAGATCGGCGACTTTCAGTATTTTATCAGCTGCAACGACCATAGTGGCCAGGGAGTAAGCCTCAATAATTCCAACGGCCTGGATCTCATCCGGCACATTAGCCGAAACGATCGCCGGGAATACTCCGCTGTGAACATTCGGGATAACGATCTGATCCACGAGATATTCACCCGCGACTTTGACTCCCATTCTTACCGAATTCTCTACCGCGGATACATCACCATGAACGATGGAGATATATTTGCCCGGGCAGACAGTATTTGCGGTAACTATATCCACATTGGAGGTCTTAACCATCTGGTCTGCTGTATATATTCCTCGAGCTATACTGTTAAACTCGATCATTCCTATAGCTTCACGCACCTTAATCCCTCCTTATGGTTATTACATTGAACTGGATCGATTCTACCGTTCCGGAGATACTTGCGTGAACAGTGGCACCAAGTCCTCCTTCTTTGATATCAGCGATCTTTTGTCCAGCCTCTACGTGGTCTCCGGCCTGAACAAGAGGTACAGCAGGAGCACCTACATGATCCTTAAGATTGATGCCTACCACCTGTGGATCTACGACTGGTTCTTCATTCCACGGAGCAGGTACATCGTACTGCGTAAGATTGATACGCGCGATCAGCCTGTCTGTAGGAACCATTCTGTATGGTCTCATAGGGTTAGGTACAAATTCTTTCTTAGGCTCAAGCTTGATTCCTGCTTCACGAAGCTTGTTCATATAGAAGACATTCGCGAGCTTTGGACTAATTCCTGCAGGACATGAGAAGAATTCACAGAGACTGCACTGGCAGCATGTCAGAGCAGCTGTGACGTTCTCGTCAGCAGGAGCATTATAGGCCACCGCACGTACCATCTTATGTGGTACGGTTGAGTGACCCAGAAGGTGTCTCGGGCAAAGGTCTGTACATTTGCTGCACTGTTCGCATGCTGTCTTGTTCAGACGAGCAGCAGCGATCAGAGTCCTGCTCTTTTTCTTGACCAGAACATGATCTTCAGGCAGCACGATGATTCCCTTTGTCTTTTTGGTTACATACCCGTCAAGGTCATCAAACAGAGGACCCATCATAGGTCCGCCGTTGATAACTTTGTATCCTGTAAAGTCTGTCCTTCCGGCTACTGCCATGACTTCCTTTATAGGAGTACCAATTGGTACTTTGACTGTGATCGGGTTAGGAACATCACCTGTGATAGTAACGTATTTCATCGTTACCGGCTCATCAAGTGTAGCATGGTATACGTTATATGCTGATTCAGCGTTCATTACAACGCATCCTACAGCAATAGGAATACCGCCTTCAGGAACGATTCTTCCTGTCAGTTCCTTTACCAGGACCATCTCGTCTCCGGCCGGGTATACAGTTGGAAGTAATCCAACTTCGATCTCACCTTCAAGATTCATTTCTTTGATTGTCTGTTTCAGGATCTCGATGACCTTCTTATGATGCTCCTTGATACCAATAATGGCATGAGCAGCACCGGTAAGTTCTTTACCGATCTTCAGACCCTGAATGACATCAGCCGGATGGAACTCCATAAGCTGCTGGTCCACTCGTAAAAGTGGCTCGCATTCGGCACCGTTAATCAAAATGTATTCAGCCTTGGCTTGCAGTTTCACATGAGTTGGAAACCCGGCTCCGCCGGCACCAATGACACCGGCTTCTTTTACTTTATCAAGTAAATCCATTGTGACCTCCATCCTCACGCTATTCCAGTTCGCAATCTTCGTCTATGATGCCAACAACAGCTGCATCGCAAGGTATGTTATCGTTTCCAAGCATTCTTCTTGCAGAAGAACCTGTGGATACGATCACCCTGTCGCCGATGCCTGCGCTTATGACATCGATCACGACCAGCCTTTTTCCAGCCTCTTTGCCGCCAAATACTTCTGCAAGCATCAGCTTGTAGCCGCTGAGCAGATCAGATTTTTTGGTAGCCCAGACATTATCAATAAGCGTGGCTGTAATCACTGTACATTCCCTCTTTCAACTTTCTTTCGATTTCGGATAACGCATCTTCGACTGCCGCTGTATTTCCGAAAATCGCGAGAAGCGTCATGTGCTGAGGACATATTCCTTTTACGTCATATACGTCAACACCCGTAGCTTTCTCAGCTATATCGGCAGCGCACACCATATCGATCATGCGTCCCTGTATGAGACCAACTGCTTCAGCCCCATCCAGCGGACTCTCCTTCGTGATCCCCATTCGTCTCTTTATGAGCTCTTTGGTTCCCTCCGAAGGAGATCTTATAATTCTAAGATCCATTCTTAGCCTCCTCCGTTCAGAACTTCGGCTCGTCAGTACAGCTAAGTGCTATACCAAGCGGAGTAATGAATAATGGATTCTGCGGTTTATGAGTAGGAATACCTGTCCATGACTCGATCTCTTTCTCTATCCCTTTCAGGCAGCAGCTTCCGCCGACGAGCACAAGCTCATCGACATCATATCCCTGAACCATCTCCTTGATGATCTGGGCAACTTTCTGCACTGTAGGACGAAGCACAGGAAATATCTCATCATGATTCTTCGGATCTCTCTTATAGAGTTCTGCTTCTTCATATGATTCCTTGTATGCTCCGGCGAGCACGAGACTGAAATGAGTACCTCCGGTAGCTTCGTCATCTGTAAAGATGACTTCTCCATCTTTGATAATGGAAATACCGGTAGTCCCTCCACCTATATCCACGACAGCACCATTCTTGATTCGAAGAAGGTTGTTCGCGGCCGTAGGCTCATCCTGCAGATTCGTAATAGTAAACCCTGCAGACTCAGTGACGTTTCTGACAGCGCCTCCATCCAAAGTATCTGTCCCTGGAGGAATAGCCGCAGCACCCCATCTGAGCTCAGTTCCAAGTTCTTCCTCGATCTCTTCCTTCATATGACGTACGATGTTGACTGCACCAATGTAGTCAACTACCATACCGTCACGTACGATAGGCTTCTCCGGGTAGAGATATCTGCCCGCGACCGGGCGCTTGTTTTCATCAAGCGTCGCTACAACTGTACACGCAGTACCAAGGTCGACCCCTGTATAATACACGGATGACCTTTCCTTGATAGGATGTTTAACGACCTGCTCAAAATCAGCTACGAACTTGTCTACTTCTGTGAAATATGCAAATAGTGACATAAATAAGTAATTCCCTTCATATATAATATGGTGTTAATCGGCGGGCCGGCCGTGACCGGCCCGCTTATATGTGTTTAAAGATAATCTGTCCAGTTGGTTGGGTATACAACGTACAGATACTTACATGTCGTTGGTGACTGGAAATGAATATGGCTGTTCTTTGGTATGATGATCATTTCGCCAGGGCCGGCTTCAACGATATCACCGTTGGTCTCGATCTGAAGTGTTCCTTCGAGAACGATATCCATCTCGTCATATGTCAAAGTCCACTCAAGAGCTGAATGATCAATACTCATGACGCCGGCGCCAAGATTCTTGTCATCTTCAACGCCAGAGATATCAGCCATGAATACACCTTCCTGATGAACGCCATTGCAATCGAATACCGGCAGCTTGGTGTTTCTGTAGTCAATTTTCATGACTCCAGATGGAGCAACTTCCTTAACTGTACCGAATTCATCGGTAGAGCTCTTGAGGTTGCTGCAACCTTCCGCCTTGAGTGTAGCCTCAACTATTCTAGCAATTACTTCACTCAGCGTTTTTTCATCAATTTCCATTCTTGAATCTCCTTATTAGTAAATAAGTCTTTTGCTTATATACGTCCTTGAACGTTTACAAACAGTATTGTGGTTTATGCCTCTTCCTCAGCATCTCCCATTGTCTCCTCAACCTTCTTAAGAAGAACAGGTGAGAGGATGTTAGCAACGAT
>CAYMBU010000104.1:0-5651 GCA_964388765.1 uncultured Eubacterium sp. | reverse complement strand
CGGGATTGAACCTTTTTAAAAAGAAAACAGCTTACGCTGCTTCCTTGTTATTGATAAAGGGGGATCGGACCCGGGAGGGCACCGGTGTAAGGGAGACCGTCCGGTGAACGGTCGAGCAGCCGGTGGTCGAAGCGAGCCTGAAAGGGGCTCGCGAGAGACTTCAGCTGTGCAGGCACAGCGTGATCCCCCTATGCTCCATTAGCAGAAAAACGGGGTATCCGAAAGGATACCCCGTTTTTCTGCATATAATCTTTTTTGTTCTGCTGATCTTCAATTATTTATCAGTCTTTTTATCCGTTTCATATTTGAATGATAATCTGCTTGTTTCTTTCATTTCGTTGACCATCCATCTTTCCGCCTTGATAGTCGGCAGTTCCATGACCAGAATACGCGCAGCCCGGCTCAGGGCGAAAGATCCTACTATGGGCAGCAGAGAATACTGAAGCAGAGGATTGTTTTTTTACGAGTACATTATAGCATTGCTTATGCCGAAATGCGCTATTTTATTTTGCCAGGCCGGCAGATACTGGTATATAATTAGAACAGCAGAAAGGAGTATGAATAATGAAATACGCAGTAAGATATTACACCAAGACCGGCAATACAAAGAAACTGGCAGATGCGATGGCTGAAGAACTCGGCGTTGAGTCACTTCCGATAAGCGAGCCTGTTAATGAGCAGGTGGATCTGCTGTTTCTGGGCAATTCGTATTATGCGTTCAATATAGATCCTGAAGTCAAGGCATTCGTACTGGCTCTTGATAAGGATAAAGTCGGGGAAATAGTGAATTTCGGGACAGCAGCACTTCTTAATTCAACATATAAGAAAGTAAAAGCTGTAGCTGACAGGGTGGGGATCCCTATGGATGAAAAAGAATTTCACTGTAAGGGGGAGTTCAAAGGGCTGCATAAGGGAAGACCAAATGAAGAGGATATCAAAGCAGCAGTAGAGTTCGTGAAGCAATACGAATAAAAGGCGGTAAAGCATAATAAGCACGCGGAGACGCCGTAAGGCGTCTCTTTTTTTGCTGAAAAAAGCGGCAGCGGGGTTGACAGGAGGTTGGAGTTAGCGTAAACTAACTACAGTAAGTTAGTGATATCTAACAATGATTAAATTAAACTAATATGATTTATCATACAGGAGGAACAATGATGCCGATTCTTATGACGAACAGCGGAGACGACGTGATTGTGGCGAAGATCACCGGAAACGACAGTATAAAGCAGAGACTCGGGGAACTGGGGTTTGTAGCCGGTACGCCCGTAAGAGTGATGCAGTCGAGGGGCGGCGATATGATCGTTAAGATCAGAGATTCCAAGCTGGCGCTTACAAGAGAGATGGCAGCAAAGATAATGGTTGAAATGTAAGGAGGACTTTGATGAAGACATTGAAAGATGTTCCGGTAGGAGCAACGGTGACAGTCGTCAGGCTTCATGGCGACGGACCTGTGAAACGCCGTATCATGGATATGGGAATAACGAAAGGGGTCGAGATATTTGTGCGCAAGGTCGCGCCGCTTGGGGATCCAATGGAACTGAATGTAAGAAACTATGAGCTGTCAGTGCGTAAAGCTGACGCTGAGATGATAGAAGTCTGCTAGGAAGGGGGTACAGTATGGCAGTAACTATAGCTTTAGCCGGAAACCCGAACAGCGGTAAGACAACACTTTTCAATGCTCTTACCGGTGCGAACCAGTACGTCGGAAACTGGCCCGGCGTAACAGTGGAGAAAAAAGAAGGTAAGCTGAAGGGAGAAAAGGATGTCGTTATCCAGGATCTTCCGGGAATATACTCACTTTCACCGTACACGCTTGAAGAAGTGGTATCTAGGAATTATCTCGTTAATGAGAAGCCTGACGCGATACTTAACATTGTAGATGGGACGAACATCGAGAGAAACCTGTACCTCACCACACAGCTCGTAGAACTTGGCATTCCGGTGGTTCTTGCGGTCAATATGATGGATCTCGTTGAGAAAAACGGGGATTCGATCGACGTGAAGAAGATCGGTGAAGAACTGGGGTGCGAAGCAGTGGAGATCAGCGCTCTCAAGGGAAAGGGAATCGACAGAGCTGCAGACCTTGCGGTAAAGGCTGCAAGATCAAAAGGCAGCAAAGCCGCTCACGCGGTATTCAGCGATACAGTAGAGAATACTGTTAACAGAATAGAAGAAGCCATAAAAGGCAAAGTTGATGACAGTCTGTTGAGATGGTACGCCATTAAAATATTCGAGCGTGACGAGAAAGTCATGGAAGAGCTAGATCTTGGGCCGGACGCCGGCACACTCGAGAAAGAGATCGAATCATGCGAGAAAGAGTTAGACGATGATTCGGAAAGCATTATCACAAATGAAAGATACAGCTATATCACGGGCATTACAGTGAACGCTGTGAAAAAGACAGCAAAGGAAGATAACATGACTGCCTCAGACAGAATAGACAGGATCGTTACGAACAGGATACTTGGTCTGCCTATATTCGCTGTCATAATGTTCTTCGTATATGCGGTCGCGATGGGAGGCTGGAAGGTATCTATCGGTACAGCGGCTACAGATTTTACCAATGATGTGATCTTTGGTGAGTGGGTACCGGGTTTTGTCGACAATGCGCTTGGCGTACTCGGAGTTGCTGAAGGGACATGGCTGTATGGGCTTATCCAGGATGGTATAGTTGCGGGAGTTGGGGCCGTGCTCGGATTCGTTCCGCAGATGCTCGTGCTCTTCGTGCTGCTCGCTATACTTGAGGATATCGGATACATGAGCAGAGTTGCATTCGTAATGGACCGTATCTTCAGACAGTTCGGTCTTTCGGGGAAAAGCTTTATCCCATGCCTCGTGGCCACAGGCTGCGGCATCCCGGGAATAATGGCTTCCCGTACCATAGAGCAGGACAGAGACCGTAAGCTTACTGTGATGACGACGACATTCATGCCGTGCGGAGCCAAGCTTCCTATAATCGGACTTATTGCAGGAGCAGTATTCGGAGGGTCTCCGCTGGTAGCGGCCTCAGCTTACTTTATCGGCATCGGCTCGATAATACTGTCAGGCATAATTCTGAAGAAGTTCAAGGCATTTGCCGGAGAACCTGCACCGTTCGTAATGGAGCTTCCGGCATATCATGTTCCATCTGCCGGAAATGTTCTCAGAGCGACATGGGAGCGCGGCTGGTCATTTATCAAAAGAGCAGGATCAGTCATAGTGATCTCATCGATCATACTCTGGTTCCTTCAGGGATTCGGTACTGTGAACGGACAGTTCGGCATGGTTGAAGAGAAGTTCGAGGATAAGACTCTTGTAACTGACGAATATGTACAGCAGCTTGCAGAGAAAAGAAATATACCTGTAGAGGATGTAAATCCGAATGATGATTCACTTCTTGCTGATATAGGAAGTGTTATCACTCCTGTATTCAGGCCAATTGGATTTACGACATGGAAACAGGCTGTAGCTTCTATAACCGGTCTTATAGCTAAAGAGAACGTTGTCGGTACATTTGGTGTTCTGTACAACTACGACGACAGCGAGGGAGAGCTCGAAGAGAACGGAGATCAGATCTGGGACCGCGTAAGAGCAGACTTTGCGAATTCCGGAGCTGCTGGTGCAGCCGGTATGGCGTTCCTGATATTCAATCTGCTGTGTGCCCCTTGCTTTGCGGCAATAGGTGCGATAAAGCGTGAAATGAACAACGCGAAGTGGACCTGGGCCGCGATCGGCTGGATGACTGCCTGGGCATATGTTCTGGCGTTTATCGAGTATAATATCGGCAGGGTCGTTACAGGAGCCGGATTCGGTATAGGAACTGCTGTAGCGGTGCTGATGATAGGCGTCATCGTATATCTCCTGGTACGTCCGGGCTACAAGGAAGATGGTTCCTCAAGGACACTGACTTCTGTGGAGGCAGCGGCAAGATGACAGGTGAGATAATAGTAATAGCAGCTGTACTGGTACTGGCGTTTTTCTCAGGAAGAAGCACGCTGAGAAGTATCAAAGCCGAACTTCGGGGTGAAGGTACGTGTGCCGGATGCAGCGGCGGATGCACAGGATGCGGCAAAAGCGGCGAAGCCTGCTGCGCCTGTATGAAGCAGATGGAAGAATTGAAAAAACTCAGGGAGAAAAAGCAATAATGTTCGGACTGTCAAAGGGCAAGGTGAAAACGATACTTAAGATCACAGATATGGAGTGCAGTATGTGCGAAACGCGTATCAATGAGGCGCTCCGGAGATCTCTCGGCGTGAAGAGTGTCAGATCTTCAGCAGGGAAACATGAAACTGTGATATGGAGTGACGAGCCGCTGCCGGAAGACAGGATAAGAGCTATTATAAAAGATACAGGATATACACTTACAGACATTACCTCCATTATACAATGAACAACATATCTACAGCAGAAGCGGCTCCGGTCACGGAGCTGCTTTTGTTATGCTGTAGTAAATACTGATGTTGATAGAGAATGAATAATAACTTATAATATAAGCAAATACCTTTTGTGGGAGGGTGTGAGATGAATCATAACGAATCACTGGAGGATTATCTGGAAAAGATCCTTATGATCAGTGAAGAAAAGCCGGTAGTCAGGAGCGTGGATCTTGCCAATGAGCTTGGGTTTTCCAAGCCGAGCATCAGCGTTGCTGTAAAAAATATGAAAGCCAAGGGGTATATCACCGTATCTGATGAGGGATATATCACATTGACAGAAGACGGGAAAAAACTGGCTGATAAAGTCTATGACAGACATAAGTTCTTCAGAGAATGGCTCACCGGCCTCGGCGTTGATGAAAAGACAGCGAACGAAGACGCATGCCGCATAGAACACGTTATAACGGAAGAGACTTTTAATGCGATAAAGCAGTCTGTTAAAGAGTAGGGCAGCCGGATGCTGGAAGAGGAAATCAGACAAGAACTGTTCCGTCTGAAGGATGAGAAGTATAGGGATTTCCAGAGCAGACTCATTCCTTCAGTATCAGCTAATACCGTGATAGGAGTAAGGACTCCGGATCTGCGCAGGTATGCGAAGCAGCTGGTGAAGCGAGAAGATATTCGGGAGTTTCTGGACGATCTTCCGCATAGATATCTTGACGAGAATCAGCTGCACGCATTTATCGTTTCAGAGATAAAGGACTATGAAGAGTGTATGGAGCAGGTCTCACGGTTCCTGCCATTTGTGGATAACTGGGCGACCTGTGACCAGCTTTCACCAAAAGCGTTCGGAAAGCATAAGACTGAGCTTCTGGAGAAGATCAGGGGATGGATCTGTTCAGACGAGACATACACCATCAGATTCGGTCTGGGAATGCTGATGCGGCATTTCCTGGATGATAGTTTTGATCCTTCTTATCTGGATATGGCATCAGAGGTAAGGTCTGAAGAATACTATGTGAACATGATGACTGCATGGTTCTTTGCTACGGCTCTGGCAAAGCAATATGACGCGGCGGTACCGTTTATCGAAGAGCAGAAGCTGGACACGTGGACGCATAATAAAACGATCCAGAAAGCCATTGAGAGCTACAGGATCACGCCTGAGCAGAAAGAGTATCTCAGGAGTCTGAAGAGGGATTGAGTGCTCCCTTCAGTGACAAATAAAAAAAACAGCCCGCAAGGGGTGAACTAGTCAACTGAAAGTAGACAGTTTAAAAAAGCTATACAAAGCCCATT
>CAYMBU010000103.1:0-5669 GCA_964388765.1 uncultured Eubacterium sp. | reverse complement strand
GGACGGTAAAGGTCCGAGCATATGGGATGCTCTCTCAGATGGACACATTGCTCATGGTGAAAACGCAAAAATATCCTGTGATCATTATCACAGGTTCCGTGAAGATGTAATGCTTCTTAAAGAACTCGGCGTAAAAGCATATCGTTTCTCGGTGAGCTGGCCAAGAGTTATGCCTTCCGAAGGAGTGATCAATAACAAAGGACTGCAGTTTTACAGCGACCTTGTCGATGAACTTATAAGCGCAGGTATAACGCCGCTTTGTACTCTGTACCACTGGGATCTCCCGTTATGGGCACACGATAAGGGAGGATGGCTCGGCGAAACTGTAAGTGATGATTTTGCAGCTTATGTTTCAGCAGTTACAGACGCCCTTTCCGACAGAGTCTCTTACTGGATGACTTTCAACGAGGGAACGTCTTTTATCGGCGAGGGATATCTTCACGGTACACACCCGCCATACATGAAAGTTACTGCCGGTTCTGACAAAGAGCGCCGCATCGTGCTCAAAACATCAAAGAACCTTCTGCTTGCACATGGAAAGGCCGCAAAGATACTGCGTGAAAAAGCGGTTCTGAAGCCTGTCATCGGCATAGCTACCGACAGTACATTGTTTATGCCTGATTCTGATGCTCCGTCAGATATTGATGCTGCCAGAAAGGAAACATTCGGAACCGGCATAAATCATTATTACCTGAACTGGTGGCTTGATCCGATAGTCAAAGGAGAATTTCATCCTGCCATGCTGAACGAGCTTGATCAAGATGAAATATCAACGATCTGTCAGCCTGTTGACTTCATCGGCTGGAACTGCTATCTCGCCAATAATTATAATGACGGACCTGATGGGAGGATGCTGAAGTATCAGCCGGGCATGCCGAGAACTGACATGGGATGGCCTGTTACTCCGGACGCTCTGTACTGGGGAGTGAAATTTATATATGAACGATATCATCTGCCTGTAATGATCACCGAAAATGGCTTTGCTAATGCTGATTTCATAATGGATGACGGAAAAGTTCACGACCCTCAGCGCATACAGTATCTGAAGTGGTATCTCAGCGGATTGAAAAAAGCAGCCGATGTAGGCTGCCCTGTGTTAGGATATCTCTGAGGGTCGATACTCGATAATTTCGAATGGTCTTTCGGACTCAGTAAAAGATTCGGCCTTGTCTACGTGGATTACAAAACACAGAAGCGTATACCTAAAGACTCTTATTACTGGTATGCAAAAGTTATAAAGAGCAATGGTGAAGATCTCACTTTCTGAGCATGCTCATAAAATCATATAGCGCTGCAGTCACCTGCTCCAGATGACGATCATAGCAATGGTCATCTCCTTTGATGATCACAAGCTTCGCGTCTTCATACATTGAAGCCAGCTTCTCAGAAAATCCGTACGGTATAGCCTCGTCCTCGTCGCCGTGTACGATAAGGACGGGCTTTTTGAATCTTCTGACTGCCCCTTCCATATCGATCAGCTGCGCAGCTCTTACATAGTCTGCAGTCACTTTCTCTGTCTCAGACACGTACAGTTCATCAGGGATCGCACACGGATCGAACGATACCTTGAACAGGCTTCCTTCTCTTGCAAGACCCGGAACCATTGAAGCCGGAGACAGCAAAATGGCAGCGCTGAACACGTCAGGGTACATTCCGGCTGTCAGAAGTGCCGTAAGACCCCCCTGTGAATGACCTGCAACATATATTTCAGTTACAAAATCAAGAGACCTTATATATTTCATTACTGACATTACGTTGTTGAGCCATTTGAACAGGTTATGATCTCTGAATTCTCCTCCACTTATACCGTGTCCGTACATTTCTACTCTTAGTGATGCGATGCCCAGAGCATTGAATGTCGATGCAACTGCTTTTATATGAGTCTCTTCCATATGACCGGTAAGACCGTGGATCACCAACGCAAGAGGACATCTGTCCCCTTCTGTATAATCCTCAGGCAAATCGAGCTTTGCGTGCAGTTTTATACCGTCGCTGTCTATACTGAATTCTTTGTTCATGATCATATTATCTCCTTGAATCTTTCTCTTATAGTTTCAAACCGCTCATCACAGAATCCGAAATCTTTCTCTTTGTAATTCCACAGCGCGTGTCCGATGCCGTATTTATCGAAAGCAGTATGTATATCTCTCAGCCATCTCAGTTTGTCCTCATTGTCTGCCAGGTCTATTACGCCATATTCTCCGCAGTATAACGGCACGTCATCCGCTTCTGCTTTACTTACGGCCGGTGCTATTATCTCACTGAAGAACCATTCGCCCGTCACTTTGTCATAAGGAAGATCATATCTGTCATCAAGTTCTACATCTGAACCTTCCAGTGCTTTATCATATTCTTCCAGAGTCTTCGGATACCCTATCCTGAAATCGCGAGGCATGCCATGTACCCAGTAAGCTCCCTGATGAGTGAATATATGCGGATCGTAGCAGTGAAAATTGTAAACCACCCTTCTGTCGAGCGGCACGTTGATATACTTTACGGTATTAATATTATTGTAGCATACCCCGCCTATCACTATATAGCTTTCCGGGGCTATAGTCCGCGTCATTTCAATGTATTCTGAAGCCACTTTATTCCATGCTTCTTTTACATCCATCAGAACCACTTCATTAAGCGGTTCGAATGCGACCTGATCCGGGTAGTCTTTGAATTTCTCAGCGATGACGCGCCAAAGGTCCAGAAAGCGCTTCTGCAGATCTCTGTCATAGAAGAATGCCCTTCTGTCCATTTCTTTAAGCGGATCAAAGGAATAGCCATAGCACTCATGAAGGTCCACGATCATATTCATGCCATATCTCTCACACCATTTCCTGCAGTTCTCAAGATACGCAAAACCTTCTTCTTTTATATTTCCGTCATCATCCTGCAGTACATTATAATCCACAGGGACCCTTACATGATCAAAACCGATGCCGGCGATCGTATCTATATCGTCTTCTGTAATGAAAGTGTCAAAATGTTCTTTGTTGAACTCATCAAACTGTGATATCCAGCCTCCGAGATTCACACCTTTCATAAATCCGGTGAATCTTCTCATTTGATACCCTCCTTGTGTTTTCTTATTATCGCTCCTTTTACTGTATCGTATCTGAACCTTCCGGGTATCCCATTCAGCTTATACATGATATCGATAAAGCGGCCGTCTCTTCTAAAAGATGTAACTTCACCGTTATAGAACAGATTCAGAGCATGCTCCAGAGCAGCTTTCTTTCTGTCTGAATACTCGCCGATATTATCTGATGTCATCAGCAGAGAGCCAAACAATGCGTTGATTCCGGCAAGGGCTATTCTCTGATCTGATGTCAGCTTAATATTATCTCTCAGCAGAAAAACGTCAGGATCATTCATGAAGAAATGATCGTTCAGTATACTTCTGTAGATGGTGTTCTTTATCGTTACCTTGGTAGATATCCTTTCAGAATGAAACATTCTCATATATGCTGCATCGTCAAATGAAAGAGAAACATCAGGTCCTATCCTGCAAAAGTCGAACTTTTCCGCGGCGTTAGTCAAAATTGCGCCACATCCAAGGATGATCTTATCTTTCAGTTCTGAACGGATGATCTCATAGATGAACTCAGTAGTCTCAGCACGCGTCCGTCCTGTCAGCGGCTTCAGATTAGATGCATAGAGGAAATCCAGTTTGAAAAAGTCAAATCCAAGCATTGAATAGTATTTCAATACTTTTCTTATATAAGTCACAGCTTCTGAGTTATTAAGGTCCAGCGGACAGAATCCGCTCCAGTTGCTTCCCGCATAAACAGGCTCGCCGTTTTTCCTCGCTATCCAGTCAGGATGTTCTTTCATAACACGTGAATCTGTCTCTGCCACCAGCGGTGCAAGCCAGATACCGGCCAGCATACCCTTTGCATGTATCCTGTCGATTATATCAGCCAATCCGTCCGGGAACTTTTCATTATCCACATCCAGCCAGTCTCCGACAAAAGTCTCGTAGCCATCGTCGATCTGGAAAAGGTCAAATCTTTCATCAGTTTCCTCAAGAGCAGCATTTATCTTGTCCCAGCTTATGTTCTGATAGTGGTTATACCATGACGTATAGCCGAACAGCTTCTTTGATGATACCGGATGAAAGCTGTTGAAATACTCTTTACCGTCTTCAGCAGTCATGTAGTCGAACACTGTGAATGAATCACCTTTTTTCAGCTCTCTGCCATCTATATCGCTTTCGAGTAAGATCATATTTGTCTTCCTGAGAAAACGTATGATAAGATATGCGTTCATAAAGTTGAAGCTGCCGATAAATAATGGCTCTTTGCCTTTCACATATGAAAAATCAAAGCCCAGAAGTTCATATGCAGCCATTGGGATAAAATACTGAGAGCCATAGGCTTTGAAATGGTATCTGGCATTGATTGCTTTCGGCAGTCTGTCCAGATTATTAAGGTGTTCTTTTTCGGTAAACTCTTCAGTCTGTGTCCAGGACTGATATCCGTTTGCCAGTATAAGATCTTCATCATCGAAAGACGCGCCAAGAGGTATCCTGGCGCGCTTAAATGTAATATCCGACAAAGCTTTTACAGAGACTGTGTTTCGCCCGTTTTTCTCTGCAGATGTTATTTCAATATTATCATCTGAAGATACTGCGTCAAAACTTGTCCTGTCTTTTATAGAAGTTATCTCTACCATACCGGATCCACTTTACTCACTGTCTTTATCTTCCAGCTGCTTATGATTCTCGTTGATGACATCCATTACTATATCTTCTCTGTAGAACCGTATGATCAGCATTGCGATTATGCACAGAAGAAGCGCTATGATAAGTCCTACTCTATATCCGGTGCCGTTGTTTCTTATAACTGTCTCACCGGCCTCGGTTACTTCTTTATACTGACCGATAACAGCAAGTGAAGTGAAGATGATCATGGCTATTGACTGCCCCATTTTGAAAGCAAATGTCCTGGCTGCGTAGAACATTGCGTCGTGGTTCTCTCCGGTCTCTATGCAGTCACTCTCCGCTATATCGGCAACTATTGCCTGCGGTATAACGCCAAGTACTGACAGAGGAACTCCGACCAGGACGCATATTATGAAGCCATATATCTGATTTGGAATGAACGGCACTCTGCCGGCAAACGCTGATACCAAAAACGCGAATCCGAACAGTCCGAATCCGACTGTCAAAAGCTTTTTCTTTCCGAACTTCCTGGAAAGAACATTTACCACAGGATAGCATATGAATGTCACGAATGTCATGAATATGAACAAAATCATGTAATTATCAAGCTTAAGCAATACTTCAACATAGTAGATAAATCCTGTATTGAAGATCGTTATGCCGATCCAGTAGATTATATCCGAGAGAACGAAAACTCTGAAATGATGATTGGAGAATGTCTTTGCCAGAGAAGCAAAAGCATTTTCTTTCACAGGAGGCGTATCGTCATATTCTTTCTCATTGATAAGAAACGCCGGGAGTATCATACACATGAAAGCTATAACTGCCATGACGGAAAGCGTAAGCCTTGCGCATACATAATAATCCCAGCCGGTCGCGCCCTGTACCGCTTCCCATATCATCTTTCCGGCAAATGCGATACCGGTACCGACAATGTAAGTAAGCGAAATATATGTAGAGATGTCCATCCTGTCCTTCTGTCTTTTGCCCAGACCAGGAATCAGGGCAGTGTAAG
>CAYMBU010000102.1:0-5711 GCA_964388765.1 uncultured Eubacterium sp. | reverse complement strand
GGCACGCAGGCGGAGAGAATGATTGAGAAGTATGGCATCCCTCACATTTCGACGGGTGACATCTTCAGAGAAAACATCAAAAACGGAACTGAGCTTGGAAAGAAAGCTCAGGAATACATGAACAAGGGTGAGCTTGTTCCGGATGATCTCGTTTGTGAGATCGCTACAGACAGACTGAAGAAAGACGACTGCAAAGACGGATTCCTTCTTGACGGTTTCCCGAGAACAGTTTATCAGGCAGAGAAGCTCGACGAGTTCCTCGCTGAGAACGGACAGAAGCTGAGCAAAGTCATCGACCTTGAGGTCGGAGACGAAGAGCTCATCAAGAGAATCTCAGGAAGACGTGTCTGCAAGGACTGCGGAGCTACCTATCATGTAGTTAATTTCCCGCCTTCAGTCCCGGGCAAATGCGATAAATGCGGCGGCGTTCTGGTCCAGAGGTCTGACGATAACGAAGAGACTGCAAGGAACAGGATCGCGGTCTACAACAGAGAGACAAAGCCTCTTGTAGATTACTATGAGAAGGCCGGGAACCTCGTTCGTATCGACGGCTCCATTTCTCCTGACAAGACATTTGAAGACATTGTGAAGGTTCTCGGATAACCGGGAAACTGGAGATCAGCGAGGTGAAATATGGCGAAAAAAGACGTCATTGAAGTAATGGGTACCGTTGTGGACGCCCAGCCGAACGCAATGTTCAAAGTCAAACTTGAAAACGGATTCGAAGTGCTCGCGCACATTTCGGGCAAGATAAGAATGAATTATATCAGGATCCTTCCGGGTGACAAGGTCAAGGTGGAGCTTTCACCTTATGACCTTTCCCGCGGCAGGATAACCTGGAGAGACAAGGGCTGATCACAGTCAGTCCAAGCTTGATACGGAGGTCTAATATGAAAGTAAGAGCTTCAGTAAAGCCTATCTGCGACAAGTGCAAGGTTATCAAGAGACATGGCAAAGTCATGGTCATCTGCGAGAACCCTAAGCATAAGCAGAGACAAGGCTAAACAATTTATGATCTGTACCGGCAGCGCCTTTTGACGGCGGACCGGTAAAGAAACGCGCCCCGGAGCCGGGTCCCCGGCGTATGATAAAACTTTTTTCTAAGAACACCTGTCTATATCACTCCCGGTGTTGTGACGGAAGATAGGAGAAGGAGTAGCATATGGCTCGTATAGCTGGTGTCGACCTGCCACGTGATAAGAGAGTGGAGATCGGCCTGACGTACATTTACGGTATCGGCCTTGCATCATCCCGTAAGATCCTCGAGGAAGCAGGAGTAGATCCTGACATCCGCGTAAAAGACCTTTCAGAGGAAGACGCAGGAAAGATCAGAAAGATCATCGACGGCGAATACATGGTTGAAGGTGATCTGAGAAGAGAGATTTCCATGAACATCAAGAGACTCATGGAGATCGGAAGCTACAGAGGAATAAGACACAGAAGAAGTCTCCCTGTTAGAGGTCAGAAGACCAAGACAAACGCAAGGACACGCAAGGGTCCGAAGAAAACTGTTGGAAGAAAGAAAAAAGAAGGGAAGTAAAGTCTGATGCCTAAAACACAGAAGAAGGCTGTAAGAAAAAAGAGAATACAGCGCAAGAACATCGTTAAGGGTCAGGCTCACATCCAGTCTACCTTTAACAATACACTGGTAACACTGACAGACATGGACGGAAACGCTCTGTCATGGTCAAGTGCCGGTTCACTTGGATTCAGAGGATCCAAGAAGTCCACTCCGTTCGCCGCTCAGATGGCTGCTGAAGAAGCAAGCAAGGCTGCGATGGAGCATGGTCTTAAAACAGTTGAAGTATACGTAAAGGGACCAGGTTCCGGAAGA
The DNA here is from genome assembly GCA_964388765.1 of uncultured Eubacterium sp. Classification (GTDB taxonomy): domain Bacteria; phylum Bacillota; class Clostridia; order Peptostreptococcales; family Anaerovoracaceae; genus Aminicella. Next base: position 3,877 of record CAYMBU010000102.1, on the reverse strand, counting down.
GAAGCCGCTATCAGAGCTCTTGAAGCAGCGGGTCTTGAGGTAACGATGATCAAGGATATCACACCGATTCCTCACAACGGATGCAGGCCTCCGAAGAGAAGAAGAGTCTAACTGAAAGGAGGAATTGAAAATGGCAGTAAACAGAGATCCAATACTGAAGAGATGCAGATCACTCGCTATTGATCCAAGCCATCTCGGGATATATAAGTCATCGAAAAGAACTCCTTTGAGGAGCAATAGAAAGATGAGCGAATACGGACTCCAGCTCCGTGAGAAGCAGAGAGCAAAGTTCATCTATGGCATTCTTGAGAAGCAGTTCAGAAACACTTTTGAGAAAGCTTCAAAGAAGAAGGGCATCACCGGTGAAAACCTTCTCATCATGCTCGAGACAAGACTTGACAACGTAGTATACAGAATGGGTTTTGCCGCCACCAGAAGAGAGGCAAGACAGCTGGTGACACACGGCCACTACACACTGAACGGCAAGAAGGTCAACTCTCCTAGCCAGGAAGTTAAAGTCGGCGACGTGATCAAAGTCAAGGAAAAGAGCCAGAATTCTCCTAAATTCAAGGAGATCAAGGACATGCAGATCATGGTTCCGTCATGGCTTTCAGCTGATCCGGAAAAACTCGAAGGAAAAGTCGTTGCTCTGCCAACGAGAGAAGAAATCGATACTCCTATCCAGGAGCACCTGATCGTCGAGTTGTATTCCAAGTAATATCTGTTGCTTTTGATAATTTACAGAAAGCACTTGATACTGGAATTTTAAGGAGGTTTTTAAGTGATAGAATTCGAAAAACCAACTATCAGTAAAGATGTAGCTGAAGACGGTAAATACGGTAAGTTCACGGTACAGCCTCTCCAGAGGGGATATGGCACGACACTCGGGAACGCGATGAGAAGGATCCTCCTTTCATCACTTCCGGGAGCTGCGGTGACATCTGTCAAGATCGAGGGAGTTCTTCATGAATTCTCAACGATCCCGGGAGTAAGAGAGGACGTTACTGAGATCATACTTAACCTGAAGAATCTGGCACTCAGACTTCATTCAGATGAAGAGGATGATACAGTAGCTGTCATCGACGCCGAAGGTCCGTGTGAAGTAACGGCGAAGGACATCGTCTGTGGATCAGACCTTGAGATCTTCAATCCTGATCTTCACATCGCCACACTCGAGGAGAACGCGAAGCTCGTCATGGATATTTCCATCGCAAAGGGCCGCGGCTATGTATCTGCCGAGGAGAACAAAACTGAATCCATGCCGATCTCTGTGATCCCTGTGGATTCGATCTTCACTCCTGTACGTAAGGTAAACTACACAGTAAAGCCTTACAAGGTAGGTCAGGGCGACATCCTCGAGCTTGAGATCTGGACAGATGGTTCAGTAACACCTGAAGAGGGAGTTTCCATCGGCGCCAAGATCATGCAGGAACATCTTTCACTCTTCATGTCACTTGATGACACTGCCAATGGACTTGAGTTCATGGTAGAGAAGGAAGAAAGCCAGAAGGAGAAGGCTCTTGAGATGACCATAGAGGAGCTTGAGTTTACTCAGCGTCCATTAAACTGTCTGAAGAGAGCGGGTATCAATACCGTAGAAGAACTGATAAAGCAGAGCCCTGAGGACATGATGAAAGTCAGGAATTTCGGCAAGAAGTCTCTGGACGAAGTCAAGGCAAAGCTTGCTGAGCTCGGGCTTTCAATGAAATCGAGCAATGATTGATCGTTAGAAAACGGAGGTAAGACAATGCCAGGATATAGAAAACTGGGAAGAGAATCCGCTCACAGAAAAGCGATGCTGCGTAACCTCGTAACAGACCTTTTCAGAGAAGAGCGTATTTCCACCACAGATACCAGGGCAAAGGAAGCCAGGAAAGAGGCTGAGAAGCTGATCACAATGGCTAAGCGCGGCGGACTTCACGCCAGAAGACAGGCCCTTGGTTACATTTACGACGAAGCAGTTGTTACTAAGCTGTTCGAGAATATCGCCCCGAGATATGAGTCAAGACAGGGCGGATACACCAGGATCCTCAAGCTTGGACCAAGAAGAGGAGACGACGCTGAGGTAGTATTCCTCGAGCTGGTGTAGCGTGTTATCGCAGATTAAGTTCAACTAGTTCAGGGCTGCGCCTTAATTGGCGCAGCCTTTTTTCAGAAGGAGTATTCTATGGAGATGCAGATGGACTTTGTCCGCAAGCTTCCAACGCCTATAGAGATAAAGGAGCAGTATCCTGTCGACGACAGCATCAGGAAGATGAAGGAAGAGCGTGACGAAGAGATAGCGAAGATATTCTCCGGCAAAGAGGATAAATTCGTTTTGATCATAGGGCCGTGCTCGGCGGACAACGAGGATTCGGTATGTGAATACATGAGCAGGCTCGCGGAAGTCGCGGAGAAGGTAAAAGATAAGATCTTCATGATCCCGCGCTGCTATACAGGTAAGCCGAGGACTGTCGGCATTGGCTACAAGGGCATGCTGCACCAGCCTGATCCGGATAAGCCGGAAGACATGCTCGCGGGCATAATTGCAATAAGAGACATGCATGCGAGGATAGCGCGCGAGTCAGGATTCACGTGTGCGGAAGAAATGCTTTACCCGGAGAATCACAGGTATCTTTCAGACCTGCTCGCATATGTGGCGATAGGAGCACGGTCGGTAGAAGACCAGCACCACAGGCAGGTGGCAAGCGGCATCGGAGTTCCTGCTGGAATGAAGAACCCGACTGAAGGTGATCTGTCTGTAATGATGAATTCCATACTTGCTGCTCAGCACGGGCATACGTTCATCTACAGAGGGTGGGAAGTGCATTCCAAAGGCAATCCTTTTGCACACGCCATACTGAGAGGATATGTCGATCAGTACGGACTTGCGCATCCGAACTATCATTATGAAGATTTGCAGCACCTGCTTCAGCTCTATAATGAGAAGGACTATCAAAATCCGTTTGCGATCATAGACACCAACCATTCCAACTCCGGAAAGCAGTTCGAGCAGCAGATCAGGATAGCAAAAGACGTGATGCATTCACGGCACGAGGACCCGGAGATCAGGAAACTGGTGAAAGGGCTCATGATTGAGAGCTATCTGGTCGACGGATGCCAGCCTGCCGGAGGCGGGGTATACGGCCAGTCGATCACAGATCCGTGCCTCGGCTGGGAGAAAACAGAGAAGCTGATATACGATCTGGCGGAACTCGCGTAAAGAATGAAAAGAAAAACCATCCTGTTTGTGATTGCAAGCACTAGGATGGTTTAACCGTCTTAAGGTCAATCGCATTGCGATTCCTTCTGGATTTATTATAGCATTTAATTGTATGGTTTCAAGAGTATTTCTTTTCCTCATTTTCTCTTAAGGATTGAAGCTTTTCTGATCTTATGGAGAGAGTTAAATCCTTTATTCGAAATCAAACTGTTACTTAATAAGAATGCAGCCAGAATGTGTTGAAAAATGCGCTATAAATGTATTTTATAAAAGCCAATTTTTTATACTGTTTTGGAATGTTATTTTGTTGACTTTTAAATCTAAAGTGTTATTATGAAATTGCAAAGATTTGTTAAGGAAATCTCTAGAGTCGACGAAGGACCGGGGGAGCGGATATGTTCATGAAAGCCACTTCAAACAGGACAGCCGTTACAGTCTGGTGCGTATGGCCAGTAGATTTCTTTGCATGTAATTAATTTGTTATAACACCTGTCTGATTTCAGTGAATAACTGGAGAGGGCAGGTTTTGTTATATGTAGGATCTATCTTCCGGATCTGCTTGCGGAGCTTTGATGCGGGACCCCCACCGGACCGGAGATGCGTGAGAAACGGGAGATATTTCAGAGGCAGAGTACCATCAATAAATAATGAGGTAGCTCCACTCTGTATGGTTTT
>CAYMBU010000101.1:0-5733 GCA_964388765.1 uncultured Eubacterium sp. | reverse complement strand
GAACACTGCTGACTTCTCTCTGATCAGTTTCGTGATCATATGAGGATCAGTTTCCTGTTCGTCGGTTCTTTAGATCACCGGTGAATAGATGATTGGAAGCGTACCTTCATCAAAGTATATCGTACTTCCGCTTACTTTTGTCGTATGGGTCCCGGCACCAACTACCGTAGCTCTTATCGTTTCTGCCGCATCGTATCTTCTGATTTTCTTGAAATCAGGTGAGTCATTGATCGCATCTGCCAGGATAGGTCCGATATCGTTATATCTGAACGGATCTTCGGTATCCTTAGGATAGTAGATCACGTCAGCGACTCCGCCCGAGAACATGATGCCATCAGGTTTAACGTTATCCCCTATCGGAGTCCCATCGTTGGTATAGAGGCTCATGTGCTCTTCATCTTTAGGAACAAGTCCTACTGACATGGCAAGGTGTCTCGCCATGATGTCGCAGATCTTTCTGATCTTATACGCATCAGCAGGATCTCCGACTTTTATCTCAAGGCCATGGTTCTTCGCGAGCTTTGCGATCTTATCCATGACGTATGAAATCTTTCCGTTCTGCACTTATATCAGACGTCCGCCAATATCAAGGCATGCGGTACCCACAAGATTTCCTCTGTGGAATCCGGCCAGGTTACTTGTGCCTCCGCCGATGTCAATGTTTACTATAGTGCACTTTTCGTCTTCCGAAAGAGTGTTTGCTCCGGCGCCCTTGGCCGCAAGCACAGACTCAAGGTCAGGACCTGCTGTAGCTACCACGAACTCGCCTGCCATATCTGAAAGAGCATTCAGTACTTCGTTCGCGTTTTCCTTACGCGCTGTCTCACCCGTTATGATAACAGCACCCGTATGCAGTTCTTCAGGATCTTTCCCTGCCTTCTGGTATTCACCCTTTACTATTTCCTTTACTTTCTCCGCATCGATGTTCTGGTTGTCAATAAGCGGTGTAAAGTAAATATCGCTCTCATAATCTACTGTAGTCTCTACGATCTCGATTCTCGGAACACTGAACATTCCTGCCATGTTCTCGATCACGATCGTACTGAATATCAGCTGTGTCGTTGAAGTTCCTATATCGATTCCTACGCTCTTGATAGTTTCCTTCATGTTCAACCTCTTGCTTAAGACTGCTATTATTCCGGTGTCATTTCCTTGATGTCTTGGATACTGATAATACCTTAGTGTCTTTCAGCTTCAGTCCCGCAACTATTTCTTCAGCTTCTTCAGGACTCTCTGCAAGATACTCCGCAAGCTCCTGCACACCTTCGCCGGTGTATGAGCTTATCCGGAATATTTTTCTGGCACCTGCCATTCTGAGCATCTTCTCTGCTCTTTCTATCTGTAACGGAGTAGCTATATCGATCTTGGTAACTATTCCGATTACATCCTTTGCAAACGACCCTCCGTAACCCGGACTGAATTTGTTTCTCGGTTCCGGCGCCGAACACACAAGACCTATGACCTGAGCTTCAGCAGCTGTAACATTCAGAACGCCTTTCATATATCCGGCTTCTAGATACTCTCCCGGAGTATCGACTATGTCGTCTCCCCAGACTGTGACCATCTGGGTCTTGGCATATTCTATGTCCTTTCCATGTATGACCTGTGAAAGTGTAGTTTTGCCAGAACCTATATTGCCAACAAATATCACACGTTTCATCAGTTACCGGTCACCTCGCACGGTGTATATCCCATTCTTACACACAGTTGATTAAGTACTGCATCGACAGCAGCTTTGACAGCAGATACATCACCATAGATGAGAAGTGATCCGCTGAATCTGTCTACAAAGCCTATCCTGACCTGTGCAGCTTTGCTCGCTACATCTCCCGCTATTATCGCAGACTCTGAAGGGGTCAGAGTAAAGATCCCGATTGCTCCTGTAACGTCGAATATACCGAGCTTTTTATATAGATCAGGCACCGGATTCGCTATTACATGCGCCATCGTTACCTGACGTCCCGGAACGAATTCCTGAATTACTCTCTGTTTGCCTTCAAATGCTGTCTTTTTCTTTTCTGTCTGTTCGCCTTCAAATCCTGGCATCACGCTTACCTGCCTATCTTAACTTTCTGTTATGTCGGTAGGCGTGAAGCCCATCTTATCGCAAAGAAGCATCATTACACCCTTCATGGCTGCTTTTACAGCAGATACATCTCCGTATACAAGGAGTGATCCGTTGAATCTGTCAACAAATCCGAGCTGAACGTTACCGGCTTTACTTGCCGCATCCCCTGCGATGATGGCGGATTCAGAAGGAGTCAGTGTGAAGATTCCAAGCGCCCCGCTTACATCGTAGATACCGAGTTTCTCATAGAGATCCGGAATCGGATTGGCAATTACGTGCGCAAGCGTCACCTGACGGCCCGGCACGAATTCCTGTATTATTCGCTCTTTTCCATTTTCCATTTCCATGAGTTATGCCTCTTTACTAAGCAGATTTAAACTGTCGATACTTGATCCCTGCCTGATGCTTTTAATAAAGATTCCTGAGCTTGACCTTGTCTCCGAAGTATGCGTCGATGAACAGCTTACGCATTTCTTCCTTGGAGCATACTCTCGGATTCGTCTTGGTGCATGTGTCGTTCATCGCTGATTCAACCATCGCATCGAGGTCTTCCTTGAAGTCCTCCAGACTCACGCCGGCCTCTTTCAAAGTTGTCGGGATCCCGAGTTCTTTATTGAACTTGAAGATGGTATCGATCAGGTTCAGCACTGACTGTGACATACCTGCTGTGTCCATCTTGATCAGCCTGGAGATCCTCGCATAGTTGATTGCTGCATTCTGGTTCTTTGAATTGAACCTGATGACATATGGCATCATGATCGCACATGCCTTGCCGTGAGGAATATGATAATGTGCGCCTATAGCATGAGCCGTACTGTGGTTGATTCCAAGTCCTGCGTTATTGAACGCAACTCCTGCCATAGTCGCTCCGTTATGCATGGCCTGTCTCGCTTCCATATCGCTGCCGTTTCTGTAGCATCTCAGAAGATAAGACCTGACGATCTTGATCGTCTTCTCAGCCATTGCATCAGAAAAGTCTGTCGCTCCTGTAGATACGATAGCTTCCATGGCGTGCGTAAGCGCATCCATACCGGTAGCTGCTGTAAATGCAGGCGGAACAGACTTGGTAAGCTCGCAGTCCAGGATCGCCGCATCAGGCATAAGAGCCCTGTCCACGAGCGGATATTTTATTTCTTTCTCGGTATCTGTAATTACAGAGAAGTCAGTAACCTCTGAACCTGTACCGCTTGTCGTTGGAACAACGACAAACTTCGCATCTTCTACAAGCCCCTGTTTCTGCGCAAAGAACATCATAGCCTTACAAAGGTCTATAGCTGAACCGCCTCCAAATGCTATGATAAGATCCGGCTTTGCTTCTGACAGTACAGAAATACCTTTCGCAACCAGCTCAGTGCTTGGATCGCTTCCAACTTCCGAATAAAGCTGTGTCTCGATCCCGCGTGCCTCCAGCTTGCTTGTGATGTAGCTCGTCATGTTATTCTCAACCATGAACGGATCACTGACAATAAATGCCTTCTTGTGACCGGCAAACAGTTCACCAAGGTCATCAGAACCTATGTAAACCTCTTTCGCTCCTCTGTAAACACTCATGACATACCTCGTTAATTATTGCTTTTCATTCTCTGACAATGCCCCCGCCCTGTCGTCATCAGGGCATAGTTATACTTAGGGCATTAAACTACATACTTATAATACTACAACGAGCACGAGAGGTCAATGAAAAAACCTAAAAAATCTTCATTTTTTAGGTTTTATTTTCACATATTTTCAATTCTTAAGAGCACGTTGAAAAATCAACGATTTCTAGGTGCTCACAAAGACGCCCGAAAGGCCTGTCTCAAGGCGTTTTGAACGGCTATGAGCATGTATTATGCTCGCTGATCGATACGGCTAAGATAGGTGCTTGCTTCAATTGCCGCAACAGTCCCGTCAGACATCGCTGTGGACAGCTGACGCAGTCTCTTGGACCTGCAGTCTCCTGCAACAAATACGCCCGGAGTCCCTGATTCACAGTCCTCGCCCGCAGTGAAGTATCCTTCAACATCGACCGGAGCTACTGACATAAACGGCTGGTTCTGCGGTACCTGTCCGATGGCGACAAATACTCCGTCCACATCGATATCCTGAGTTTCCTCAGTTACATTATCCTTGACTGCTATACCTGTAACTGTTGTCTTTCCATGTATGCCGATCACTTCACTATTGAACATGACCTCAACGTTTTCTAGTGCGTCAAGATGCTTAGAAGCTACAGAATCATTCTTGAATCTGTCACGTCTCACGATCACATATACTTTATCGCATATATCCGCAAGGAATTCAGCATCTGAAGTTGCAGTATCTCCGCCTCCTACGACAGCAACCACCTTTCTCTTGAAATTGCCTCCGTCATAGACAGCGCTGAATGATACGCCGCGCCCCAGGAATGCTTCTTCTCCGATGCCCAGATTCTTATGCGTAGAACCGGTAGCGATGATAACAGATTTTCCTCTGAAATCTCCGCGCGTCGTTTCCACGACCTTCTCGTATCTGTCAAGTGTGATCCCTGTAACTTCAGCAGATTTATAGCTTGATCCGAATCCTGTCGCCTGTGCGAACAGTCTCTTTGAAAAGTCCACACCAGAGATGGTTTCAATACCCGGATAGTTCTCAACAGCTCTTGCGTTGACTATGTTTCCGCCATATCCGAACTTATCGATGATCAGGGTACTCCGCCCTACACGCTGAGCCGCTATCGCAGCAGACATTCCGGAAGGACCTGCGCCAATAATTATAATGTCATATAACATAACAACCTCCTCCAAAGAAGTGCAATAACTTGTTATGCTTTCACTACAAGCTATTATATCACAAAGTGAGGACAATAATACAGTAAAATGCGATATCTTTACTTTGCTATGTCTCCGAAATCTGCGGACGTTACCGCGGCGAGATCCTCAGGATCTATCTCTATCTGAAGTCCCACTTTCCCGCCGGAAACGCATATAGTATCGTGATCAAGCGCACTTTCATCGATACATGTTACGAATGGTTTTTTCATTCCTACCGGCGAACAGCCGCCGTGTATGTAGCCTGTCAGCGGAAGAAGATCTTTCTGATGGATCATCTCTAACTTTTTCTCTCCGAAGAACTTCGCCGCTTTCTTCAGATCAAGCTCCATTGCAACAGGTATCACACACACATAGTGTTCTTTGCTTTGAGCGACAGTCACGAGTGTTTTGAACACTTTAGCCGGCTCCATCCCCGTTTTTGCCGCGACGCTGAGGCCGTCTATTTTGCCGTCAGAGACGTCATAAGTATGCAGCTGATAATCTATGCCGGCTTTCTCAACAAGCCTCACAGCGTTTGTTTTTTCTGTCTTGTCCTTCTTGCTTCCCATTTACCGTCCCATCCTTCCTGTTTATATGATATTACAGCTCATCACGCAATGCAAGAGTACCGCCTGCACACTCCGTGTAAAATCAAAAAGGGCAAGAAAAGAGGAGCGGCTTACTGCTGCTCCTCTTTTCTTCTTTAGTTAACATGTTGCTGCTTCGTCAGTTCAGCAACACTTTTCTGACCTTATTTTACCGGCTGAGCGTACTGGAAGAAGTAATAACCCATTGGTGTGTAACCAATGTTCTTCATTGTCTTGTTGCAGTACATGTTCGTGTAGTAGTAAATAGGTGCTACAGGGAATCCACCCTCACCGAACAGTTTCTCTT
>CAYMBU010000100.1:0-5796 GCA_964388765.1 uncultured Eubacterium sp. | reverse complement strand
GCAGTCTGTGTAATTCCCTTCGCCCGCTTTTTTGATGAAGGGAATCGAACCCGAAAGGGCACGAGCGTAAGTGAAGAGACGTGGTACGTCTCTGAATAGTGAGTGGCCCGAGTCGACTGTAAGAGGAGGCGAAGGGCGGCAGACTGCAGAGCAGTCTGTGTAATTCCCTTCGCCCGCTTTTTTGATGAAGGGAATCGAACCCGAAAGGGCACGAGCGTAAGTGAAGAGACGTGGTACGTCTCTGAATAGTGAGTGGCCCGAGTCGACTGTAAGAGGAGGCGAAGGGCGGCAGACTGCAGAGCAGTCTGTGTAATTCCCTTCGCCCGCTTTTTTGATGAAGGGAATCGAACCCGAAGGGGCTTTGATGAATAAGATCGAAAGGTGACGATACTATGAGACTCATATCCTGGAACGTGAACGGACTCCGCGCGGTGCTCGGAAAAGGATTCGAAGATACAGCGAAGGGTTTTGACGCTGACCTTATCGGAATACAGGAGACGAAGATGCAGCCGGGGCAGGCGCAGGTGGACCTCCCGGGGTACAGGCAGATATTCTGCAGTGCCGAGAAAAAGGGGTACTCAGGAACCGCCGTGTTCTCCAGGATGGAGCCTTTGTCCTGCCAGTTGAACTTCGGCGATCACCAGGATGAGGGAAGAGCGATAATCCTCGAGTTCGAACAGTTCTATTTTGTGAACCTTTATGTGCCTAACGCGCAGGACGGGCTGAAGCGTATCGACTACAGGATGAAGTGGGAAGACGACCTGAGAGGCTTTGTTCATGAGCTGGATCAGAAAAAGCCTGTCATAATCTGCGGAGACATGAACGTCGCGCACGAGGCGATCGACCTGAAGAACCCGAAGTCGAACGATGGCAATGCGGGATACTCTGAGCAGGAACGCGGAAAGATGACGGAGCTTCTCGATTCAGGATTTACGGACAGCTTCAGATATCTCTATCCGGACAAAGAGGGGATCTACAGCTGGTGGTCGTACAGGTTCCGTGCGCGTGAGCACAACGCGGGGTGGCGCATCGACTATTTCCTGGTCAGTGATAGGATCGCAGATAAGATCGTGGACGCGAAGATCCTCACTGATGTGATGGGGAGCGACCACTGTCCGGTGGAGCTGGACATAGACCTGTAGAACAAAGGCCTTACGGGTATGGATTGAACAAAAGCCTTACGGGTATGGTAATAAACTTACTATTCCCTGCGGGCTTTTTTCTTTCGCTCTACTATTGACATTATATGGTAAAAAAGTTAATATACGGCCACAGCCTGAGGGGAAGCGCATATCGCGGGATGAACTGTCAGCGGTGCGCTTTCTGCCTCCGGATGTCGGAAAACAGAACAGAATCAGAAATCATGAAAGGAGTATTATCGGGAAATGGCACAGGAAAGATCGCAGGAAAGAACAGACAACAGGAGGATCACTTTTCAGATCGAGGCACATCTCGGGGTCTTGTCAAGGGGTAAAGACGGGTGGAACAAGGAACTGAATCTCGTCAGCTGGAACGGCTCGGCGATCCCGAAGTTCGATATCCGCGACTGGTCGCAGGATCACCGCAAGATGGGGAGGGGGATAACCCTGTTCGGGAATGAGATGGGTAAAGCCTGCCACATGTATCTGGATTACTGCAACGCCAAGATAGTGGCCGAAAGCAGAGACAACAGAAGCGCTGCGGCTGAAGCAGGGATACGCGCGGGTGAAGAGGAGCGCGCGAAGCTAGAGCAGGAACGGGCCGAAAGGGAGCATCTGGAGATCGAGCAGGAACAGGAACTTGAAACCGGACAGGCGTATGCCGGAGCAGTTAAGGAGCAGACAGAGGCAGAAGCAGATCAAAAGCAGGCGGATGCCGAAGTTGCACAGGAGCAGACAGCTGACGAAGCAGCGCTGGAAGCAGCGAATATTGAAGTGGGGTCAGATGCCGGACAGGATGAAGAGCCGTTCTGATAAGAGACGGGCCGCAGCGCTTATTTGTTTTGATTTACTTCGCCGGAATTGGTATAGTAGAAGCAGAAGTACTTAACATACCGGATACCGGAGGAAAGAAAATGAAGATCATGCTTAAGCTGCCGGACGGCGGTTTTGATGAGAAGGAGATTGAAGAGGGTGCGTACATAGAGGATGTGTACAAGTCAGTTAAGGACAGCCTTGCGTACCCGTGCATCGCGGCCAAGGTGAACAACGAATATCAGGACCTCAGGACGAGACTGTGGAGCGAATGCAGGGTAGAGCTTCTGGACATGAGATCCAAGGGAGCATGCCGTGTCTATCAGGCAAGCATTTCGATGGTGTTCCTGACTGCGGCGAGGAAAGTTCTCGGCGACGTGCTTTGCCAGATATCCAACACATTGAACAAAGGACTTTTTATCGAGCTCAAGATGAAGGGCGGTGCGACAGACGAGATCGCCGATAAGATCAAGGTCGAGATGGAATCGCTCATAAAAAGAGATCTCCCGTTCAAGAAAGAGATACTTACGAGAGAAGAGGGAGTTGAGCGCATAAAGGAGATAGGCGACAAAGCCAAAATGAGACTTCTTGAAGGATGGCCGAAGCTCAAGATAACACAGTTCTACACACTGGATGGATACAGTGAGTTCTTCTACTTCATAATGGCGCCTTCCACTGGGTATGTGAGCAAGTTCACTCTGGAGAGATACAGAAAAGGGCTTTTGCTGAGATTCCCGGATAAATATGCGCCGGACGGCATCCCGGAATACCTGGATGAGCCGAACATGTACAAGACGTTCGCCGAGCAGAGCGAATGGGATGAGCTGCTGGGAGTCAATTATGTATGCGACCTGAACGATAAGATCGTGGATGATGACTATAAGGATCTGATAATGCTTTCAGAAGCACTGCACGACAAGAAGATCACGGAGATAGCCAATACGATCACAGAGCAGAAGAAAAGACTCGTTCTCATCGCAGGACCTTCATCTTCAGGGAAGACGACTTTCGCCAAGAGGCTTTGCGTGCATATCAGGGTGAACGGGAACAAAGCTCTTTACATGGGTACCGATGACTACTTCCTGGACAGGGAGGAGATGAAGCCTGACGCGAACGGAGAATATGACTTTGAAGGACTCGATGCGGTAGATACAGAGCTGTTCAACAGGAATATGCGCGATCTGATCGATGGCAAGGAAGTCGATATACCGGAGTTCGATTTTGTTGAGGGGAAGAAGGTCTTCGGGAAGAGGCTCACGAAGATCGATAAAAACACGGTGATCGTGATCGAGGGGATCCATGCGCTGAATGAAGTGCTGACGTCAGAGATAAGCAAAGATGATAAGTTCAAAGTCTACATCAGCCCGCTGACGCAGCTGAATATCGATGCGCATAACAGAGTGCCGACGACTGACGAGAGGCTTCTCAGGAGGATAGTAAGGGACGACCGCACGCGCGGCCGCGACGCCGCAAGGACTATTGCAGACTGGCCGAAGGTAAGACGCGGCGAAGACCAGAACATCTTCAAGTATAATGATGAGGCAGACGTGATGTTCAACTCTTATCACATTTATGAGATCGCGGTATTGAAGAGGTTCGCCGCACCGCTGATGGAGAAGATTACGAAAGATCAGCCGGAGTATGCTGAAGCGCAGAGGATACTTAAGCTGCTGAGGTACTTCAGAGAGATCGAGGATACATCAGCGATCGGGTGTGATTCGATACTGCGTGAGTTCATCGGAGGGAGCGTTTTCGTTTCGTAATGTCAGTCGTAACGGAAGGGCTGTACAGAAACGGCAGGGAAGATCCCGGTCAGGGACAGAGAAAGGCCCCGCGTTTGACGCGGGGCCTTGTTTTTTACGGTTTGCTTTTATGCTGTGCCTTGTAGCTTATGCCTCAGCCTTCCAGAGGTTGTGCTTGTTGCAGTACTCATAAGCAGCGATAACCTTCTCTCCGTCAGCAAGAACGAATGTTGCCTCAGGTGCATCGCCAGGCTGCAGTTCTTTCACGCGCAGACCTTCGGTTGTCTCCAGGAAGATCGGTGAGATGTAATGATCCTCGACCATTGGATGTGGAGTGGATCCTACTTTTACTGTTACAACGTTGCCCTCAACTTCGATGACCGGAACGTGCTTTTCCATTGCAGCGTCTTCAGTGTTCGGATTGAGTTCCATCATTTCCTGTCCACAGCAGAAAGGTGTGCATGCTGTGCCCTTTACTTTAGCTACGACCTGCCCGCACTTCAGGCATTTATACAGTTTGAACATTTTATTACCTCCGATTGAACAATATTTTTTTAACTGTATCAATTATATACCTCAGATGCAGGATAGTAAACAGATCAAGGCAGTACAAAAAAAGCTTCAGCAGGGTTTTGATGCGGAAGAACACACGCCGTTTTCATTTGACATTCTGACAGATGATGATACACTAAATAGTGAACTGTTATCAGGTGTTTAAAAAAGCCGGACGCCGGTAATAAGTGATGCCGCAATAATGTCGCGCGGCGTAGATAACCAGATTATGGAGGTATTCGAAATGAAAGATCTGAAAGGAACAAAGACACTTGAGAATCTGCTGGCTGCTTTTGCCGGTGAGTCACAGGCAAGAAATAAGTACACATACTTTGCATCAAAGGCAAAGAAAGAGGGATATGTCCAGATCTCCAAGATCTTCGAGGAGACAGCAGGGAATGAGAAAGAGCATGCAGAGCTCTGGTACAAGCTTGCAGAAGGAATCGGAACAACAGAGGAGAACCTGCTTACAGCCGCAGCAGGCGAGCATGGTGAGTGGACAGAGATGTATCCTCAGTTTGCTGATGTAGCGGACGAGGAAGGATTCCCTGAGATCGCAGCTCAGATGAGAGGTGTTGCAGCAATCGAGAAAGAACATGAAGAGAGATATCTGAAACTTGCCGAGAATCTCAAGAATGGTTCTGTATTCGAGAAGGAAGAGGAAGTTGTATGGCAGTGCAGCAACTGCGGACATCAGGTAGTAGCCAAGAAGGCTCCGCAGATCTGCCCGGTATGCAAGCACCCACAGGCATACTTCCAGGTAAAGCCAGAGAATTATTAAACCGTATATGGACTTGATTGGCCGGCGCCTTCGGGTGCCGGTTTTTTTTATTGGCTTTTGTTGGGATTTCCTGTTTGGCTTTTCCTGGCGTGTTTAGTTGGAACGCTGACACCATGCTCTCCCGAATATCGTGGTAATATTTTGACTTTCAGGTCGAAAACGGATAGTTTACTGGAACGCTGACACCATGCTCTCCCGAATATCGTGGTAATATTTTGGGGTTTTGACTCAAAACAGGCAGTTTGTTGGAATAAAAGTACCATTGCTTTCAGAATATCGTTCCAATATTGCAGAGATAGTTCCGCCATATGTGGAAATAGTAATGGCGGAGGCATCACTATCGGTTAAATAGCCACTATTTTTTTGTAAAGAAGCACTGATTTCAGCTGAACAGATAATGCGTTTAGCTGAAAAGTGCCGTATGGAAGGGGTAATGCGGGTTGGAAGGTGCCACATTTCCATGTCATATCTATATATAGTAGTGCAGCCATCGGGACACATCATCATGTAGCAGCGTACCGTCAAAAATGGAAACGCCAGTCTACGTGTCAGAGAAAAAACGCTGTAACCGTTACAAATGCTATATCCATAAGTCAAATAAACTGAAAAAAACATCAGAATTTTTTTCATAAAAAACTTGCATTATAGAGATCTATCATATATACTAAAAAAGCTTGCTTTAGGCGAAGAAGCGGGAAGTTGCTGAGCTATCAGGTAATTTCCGCCGAGAATTGTCACCGCTTTGACGGTGGCGAGGGGAGTTCGCCGG
>CAYMBU010000099.1:0-5853 GCA_964388765.1 uncultured Eubacterium sp. | reverse complement strand
TTTCACTGTCTCTCATAGAGGGAGCATATCAAAGTGCTGAATGGGCACTTTTTGCAGCAGCCCATGTTAGTACTTGCAATTGCCTGCAATCTCTGATGTCTTCTACATCTACAAATTTACAGTTTTCACTGGTAAAAGCATACAAATATCAAGATCTTTCTCGATTTGTACAGCAAAGCCCCCGAAAAAGCCGTTTTTTAAGGGCCTGTTTTATACAAATCAGGCAAAAACATTGAAGATCCGATACAAATAGAGGATTTTGATCAGATTTGTACAAAGTCTCATCAGGCCTCATCAGGTCGACCTCATGATCGATATATCGACTCGTCAAAGAAACACGCTGAAAAGCCCATTTTGACGGTCGGCTGTTTTCGCCGGATCGCGGATATTGTCTGAGGTCTCTCGCAGAGGCCTTTACTGTTTTTTCTTTCGCTATTTCAGAAACTGCTTTATCTGTTCGCCCATGGCTTCGGCGACGAAATATCCTTCCTCATAGGCCAGCTTGAGCTTGTTCTTGTCTTTCTCAAGACGCCCTATGCCGAGATCCTTTACAGGGGCGATCCTGAGTATGGTCCCCTTCCCGATCCCCTCGTCGATGTAGTCCATCGTCTCATTGTATACTTTGTACCTGTTGTCCAGCGCGGCAGTCATCTCAGGATAATTATGATACTTTGTTTTGATGACAGGCATCATCCGCTCGTGCTTCTTGCGGTACCCGGCAGGCCTAGTCAGAACGACTATGTTCCTGGCGCACCCGAGCTCTTCTGACGCCTTAACAGGAACAGAATCAGATATGCCTCCGTCCATATACGGCGTTCCGTTGATATCCACCATCCTTGCAAACATCGGGAGTGAGCTGGACGCACGCACTATATCCACATCTTTGAAAAGGTCTTTGATCTCGGGATATTCAGCCTTGCCTGTCATACAGTTTGTGACGACAGCGCGGAAGCTGATGCCGCTGTTCAGGAAATATTCGTTATCGAGCGGATACAGCTCCTCCGGTATAGTGTGATAAATGAACTCGGACCCGAACAGATCACCCGTAGTCCTGAGGTTCCGCATACTCATATACCTTTTATCTTCCAGATAATCTGTCGATACTGCATATGATCTTCCCCTCTGTCCTGACACGTAGCTGCACGCATGGCATGCTCCTGCGGAAACTCCCATCACATTTTTGATTATGATGCCGTTGTCCAGCAGATAATCTATGACGCCTGCGGCGAATATGCCGCGAAGACCGCCGCCTTCGAAAACGATGCCGACTCTGGCCTCCGGCGTCTCTTCAGGCTTCTCCTTCTGGCCAAGCATGTTCTTGATACCTTCAAACATTATCTCATCCCTCCACCTTGACTTCTCTGTCCAGCGAGAACAGATACAGATATTTCTCTTTCACCTCACTGCCGGACGCCTTTGCCAGAGCATCGGCGTATACTTCCAGCTGAGTTCTGTAGATCGACGTTATCCTTTCTGTTTCAGAATCTGTATCTACAGCTTTATTTACCCTGTTCGTCTTGTAATCAAGCAAGACCATTCCATCGTCTTCCATGAAGCAGCAGTCGATCACTCCCTGTACCAGTACGTCTTCACCTTTCACTTTGATCTTCGACTCGAATGTCTGCTCTTTCCACAGCCGCCTTGCTGCGTAAGCTTTCACCGCTCGCTTCCCGAGGCCGCTGTCAAAGAATCTTCTTATTCTGTCAGGATCCACAGCCTTCATTTCCTCTTCAGTGAACAGGCCGCGCCTAACCATATCGCCCATGCAGCCGGATATATATTCTGTCCCCTCTTCTGCTGCGCGTACGAAGTCAAGCTCTTCCATAACACTGTGGTAAGCCGTTCCGCGCCTTGCCGGATCGATCCGCTTCCCGCCGCTCATGAATCCTGGCTCCTCCCAGTCATCCCGCGGGACCTCCTCCTCGTCCGTCACCTCTCTTACAGACGCTCCGGCTTCTTCATCGCCCTGCCATGACGTTCTGTAGGAACGCTTCATCTCATTTATTCTGGTCACGGTAGTCTTCGCCGCTATATCCTGTGCTTCCTCATACGGATATCTGAAGCTGAGCTTTTCTGTTACTCCGGCAGCTTTCCCACTGACTGCAGTCATCCTGTCAGACATTTCGTCATCGTCAGGACTGTCATCTGTTTCATGATCTGTTATCTGTTCTGCAAGTTCACCTGCCGGTACCGTCACTATCCCCGGAAGATATTCTGACATCCTCAGGAGAGTGGAATCAGCATGCTTTCCTGTATCCAGATCGTTCATTATCTTGTTGTAATCCGCCGCGCCTACCAGATAGAACGTTTCTCTTGCTCTTGTGACTGCCACATAGAAAACTCTCTGAAGCTCCTCCACTTCGCAGCGCCTGTCTTTGGCTTTGATCATCCTGGAAATCAGGCCGTCTTCATAAAGGTGCCTGTCCGGATCGACAGTCCTGAGTCCAAGTCCCACTTCACGGTCGAAAAGCAGACTTGCCGTCTTGCTGCCGCCATGCATGTTGTCCATCCCCGCCACGATCACTACAGGGAATTCCAGCCCTTTGCTGTGATGTATCGTCATGATCCTGACCACGTTGTCATTCTCGGAAAGCAGCGTGGCCTGCGGTATGTCTACCTGGTTCTTCTTTACAGTCTCGATATACTGTATGAATCCGTACAATGATCCGAACGATCTCTCCGCATACTCTCTTGCCCTGTCCGCGAGGAGCCTCAGGTTCGCCTGTCTCTCCGCGCCGCCCGGGAATGTGCCGGCGATGATGTAGTACCCGGTCTCATTCATCAGGCGCCAGATCAGATCCGGCAGAGGCAGAGTCACCGCATATGCCTGCCATCTTCTTATGTCATCAAAAGCCTTGCGGCATTTCTCTCTCAATCCATCCGGAGCCTGTTCGTTGTCCACACAGTCCATGGCCGCGTCAACAAAGCTCCCTCTCATATGGAGCTTACGGATCTCCGCCAGTTCCTCCACCGTGAATCCGAATATTTCTGACCTGAGCAAAGCGATAAACTGTACGTCCTGCCTCCTGTTGTCTATTACAGAAAGGAGTGACAGGAACACGTTTATCTCTATCGTATCGAAGTACCCGGCTCTGTCGTCAATATACAGAGGGATCCCCTCGCTGCGGAACACAGCCCTGAATCCTTCGGCGCTCCTCTTTACCGACCGCATAAGGATCACTATGTCACGGTAACCTACTTTCCGCGTTTCTCCGGTAGAAGGATCTGTATATTCCTTTCCGAGTACTGCATTTATGATGTTCGCAGTCTCCTGCGCTTCCAGCTCTTCCTTATGAAGCTCTGCTATCTCTTCGTCTTCAGACTCATCGGAACCCGAGATATCTATTATATGTGTCTCAGGCCTGCCGAGAGCATGCTCGCCCTGCTCAACTCCGCAGATGAGTTCCTGCGATGAGTCGTATCCCTCCATTATCGGCCTGAATATGTTGTTTATTTCTTCAATTACAGGCGGCTTGCTCCTGAAGTTGCGGTTAAGATCGATCTTGACTGACTTAGCTTCGCCGCCTTTTGCACCTTCTTCAGTATATGCCGCATATCTTGCCTTGAAGATATCCGGATCGGCCAGCCTGAAATGATAAATGGACTGCTTGATATCGCCTACCATGAACAGATCGTCGTCTCTCCTGATCTTTCCGATGATAGTCTCCTGCATGATATTGGTGTCCTGATATTCATCGATGAATATATACCTGAACAGATCTCTGTAATACTGACAGGCCTCATCGTGACCGAGTATCGCGAGAGCTGAGTGTTCCATATCGCTGTAGTCTATGGCGTTCGCGTCACGCTTGCTTTCTGAATATATATCGTCAAGTCTCTTCACCAGACCTGCGAGAGTGTGCGCATGCCCTGCAGCCATCTGCATTGCCCTGACCATATGGTCCAGGCTGTCATAGCAAATGGCTGTTATCTGCTTTGCTCTATCTTTATATTTCCCCCGGAGCGCATCAACTCTGTTCTTCAGGTCGTCGTCATAAAGATCCTTTTCGTCTTTTCTGGGACGTATCGTAGCAAAGCGCTTACCCCTCAGCAGCTCCGAAGCATGGTCCACGTCGCCTTTATCGAGCGCCGCGCGTACTCCGTCAAAGCATGATTCGTCGTCTCCGAGAAGTTCTGACAGCCTTTCAAGACCTGCCTCTGAAAGCAGTGTACGCGCTTTCCTGCAGGATCCCGTCGCTGCCTCTGCTTCTTTTCTGAGCAGTGCGATAAGACGTCCGTATGTCTCAGTGTTCCTGAATTCTTCTGTATCTGCCGCAAGGTCTGCTGCTTTCTCATCCAGCACCCGGAACCTGTCCGGCACAGCCTCCAGCTTATTGTACAGAGATGATACCATATCTCTGGCGGACTGATCGTTCTTCTCACCGGAGTATGAATCCATAAACGATATGAAGTCTTCGTCCTTTCTCTCATATTCCTCGCTGAATAGTGCATCCAGCGCTTCGTTCTTAAGGACTTCTGCCTCGGCCTCATCAAGCACGCGGAATCCCGGCTCTATATCAGTATAGTAGAAGAACTCCTTCATTATCCTTTCGGCAAACGAATGGAACGTGCTGATCTGAGCTGTGTGGAGCTGATCCAGCTGCTCTTTTATCCACTTCAGTTCTTCTGCATCGCCGCCGGTCCCGGAACCTTCTGCGGTTATCTTCAGAAGCCTGTCTTTAAGAGCCTTCCTAAGCCTCTCTCGCATCTCTCCCGCGGCCGCTTTGGTGAAAGTCACGATAAGCATGCTGCTCACAGGGACTCTGTCCTCCATGATCAGCTTTACTGCTCTTTCTACCATTACCGCTGTCTTGCCCGAACCAGCGCCGGCAGATACAAGTATATTCCTTCCGCGTTCAGCTATCGCCTGAAGCTGTTCTTCTGTCCATTTTCTTTCCATACGACTATTATATCAGAGAACGGCTGATTTTTACATATTGGCAGAAGTTTACTTAATTTCAGTTTGTGGTATTATATAAACTATATTAGGCCGGCCGGAACCGGCTTTTGATCATAAGAAAACAAACAGGAGAACGACTATGAAAATAAAAAGACCATCGATGATTCTGATAATGGACGGGTTCGGACTGAACGACAGCGAATACGGGAACGCTATCGCACAGGCAGACAAGCCGGAGCTTGACGAGATATTCCGTAAATATCCGGGCACTAGGATAAGCGCGTGCGGGCATTACGTAGGGCTGCCTGACGGACAGATGGGGAACTCTGAAGTCGGTCACCTGAATATCGGCGCGGGAAGGATAGTATATCAGTCACTTTCACGCATCACCATGGCGATAGAGGACGGCAGCTTCTTTGAGAACAAAGCTTTGCTTTCAGCGATAGATCATGTGAAGAAGAACGGGTCGGCGCTGCATATCTCCGGACTCCTTTCTGACGGCGGTGTGCACAGCCATATCGAGCACATCAAAGCCCTTATCGACCTTGCAGAAAAGAACGGCATAGAGAAGTTTTATATCCACTGCTACCTTGATGGCCGCGACGTACCTCCGCGCTGTGCCGTACAGTACATCAAAGAGATCGAAGAAAAGCTTGAGGGCACTCACGGAAGGATCGCCACTGTTTCCGGAAGATACTACGCAATGGACCGTGACAAGCGGTGGGAAAGAGAGCAGCTTGCTTATGACGCCATGACTCTCGGCAAAGGCTTCACCGTAGACAATGCAGAGGCAGCCGTTACAGACGCATATGAACGCGATGAGAACGACGAATTCGTAAAGCCGACAGTAGTTCTTGACGGTGACGGGAATGCAGCAGTCGTAAACGACGGCGACGCCATCATAATGGCCAACTTCAGGCCTGACAGAGCAAGACAGATAACAAGGATCTTTG
>CAYMBU010000098.1:0-5953 GCA_964388765.1 uncultured Eubacterium sp. | reverse complement strand
CCCATGTCTTCTACATATACAAATTTACTGTTTTCGCTGGTAAAAGCATACAAATATCAAGATTCTTCTTGTTTTGTATGGCTAAGCCCTCGAAAAAGCCGCTTTTCAAGGTCCTATTTTATACAAGTCGGGCAATATCATTGAAGATCCAATACAAATAGAGGATTTTGATCAGATTTGTACAAAGTCTCATCTGGCCTCATAAGGTCGACTTCATGGTAGATATATCGACTCAGCAAAGAAACGCGCTGAAAAGTCCATTTTGACGGTCGGCTGTTTTCTAGCTGTCACCATACAAATATAAAAAACAGCCCCGAAGGGCTGCTTGGTTTAACGCTTGCTGTACTTCTTACGAAATAGGGAGTCTTTCTTTTGTCCTCAGTATCTTCCCTGATCTTGTTCCGTTGAAGAAAGTATTATGCATAAGGAATACCAGATGCTTGTCCACTGATGTAACACTCTCTATCTCGCCGAACGGGATCTCATAACCTCCGATATACTCGAGATCGCTTGTCCTGTAGACATCCACATAATTGGTGTTGCCCGTCCATACGGCTACAAGGATAACACCGTCTCCGGCTCCAATATCCTGGGCCCTTCTGGATCTCACTTTCATGATCCTGCCGGTCTCATTGAACTGATCATCAGTTATCAGTACCTTTGGTCCGCCTGAAAGATAGAACCGGCTGATGCTCGCGTCGTATGCGATACCTGACGTCACTCTCGGAAGTCTTACGCTTCCTGTATCCCCGCTTTCAGTATTGTATACTGTGCATCCTGAGCTAGTATGGACTACATATACCTTGCCGTCTGCATATGTGCTTCCGTTCGGATGACTCATGTCCAGACTGACTCTGTCTTTCTCTTCTCCGTCTTCTCCGAATGTGGCGAGTGATTTATCCTCATATGTTACTATATAGCTCTTACCGGTATAGCTGAATGACTGCGGAGCGCCGGAAGATCCCGCACATGGGATGCTGGCCACCTCCTCGAGATCAGAACTGTCAAATTTCTTCAAAAGATACGGCGAGCTGTAGGAAGGAGCTTCGTCGACATAGGTGTCCATCTTTACCAGATCAGAAAATGGGCTTTTTACATATTCATCTCCGGCTTTCACTTTTGCCCTTACACGGTATCCCGCAGAAGAACGAAGGAGCTCCACTTCTCTTTCCTCAGTCTCCATAAACGGCTTGTCTGAGCTGCCCTTATATATTTCATATGACGTCGCGTAAGGCACCTCGTCCCACGTGAGCACTGCGTCGAAATCATTCTTTTCCTTTATCTTCACTTCAGGAGTGTCAAGCTCGTCAGGGAACACCATTACGGTCACAGTCTTCACTTCAGGAGAAAAATATGGCCCTCCTTCTGCGCACACCTCCAGTTTTGTTTTCCCCGGCGATACTGCCTTTACCGTTCCCTTGTCAGACACCTGTATGACTTTGGAATCTGTGTTGTAGGTTATATCCCCTGAAGCCTTTGCCTTGATCGTTTCCTTTTCACCTTCAACAAGCACGATAGCATTGTCTTCGAGTTCTATCTTCTGGCTGTATTTCCTGAGCTTTATCGTTTCACTCTGTGCTGTAGGAAAATCTGAGCCTTCTTCTGACGATCCGACTGATCTTACAGACACCCTGTATTTCCCGGGGATATCATCGCACGGTACCGAACAGGATAATTTACTGGTCTTCACGACCTTTGTCTCATTCGTCTTCTTGTCTTCTACTTTTACAAGATATGCATCCGCGCCTTTCCGGTCTTTCCAGGACACCTCTATCTGATCTTTATCCTGTGCGACCTTAAGTCTCGTTATGCCCGGCTCTGCACCTGCGGTAAGGACAACCTGTAAAACCACAAACAAAACAAGAAGGCCGGCGATAATAAAATATACCGCACGGCTTTCCATCAAGCCCACTATTCTTTTAAATAATCTATATTCTTTACTTATCACTATCTATTATCAACATCCGGATATAACTCTTGATTTATTTTTATTATACCATCTGTTCTTGATGTATAAAAGATGAAATTGTGATGAATATGTGGACTTCAATATTAACTTGTAAATCTTATTGACTGTTATTTCTTGAACAGTGTACCGAAAAGGCCTCTCGCAAGGCTTGCTCCGGTGTTCCCGCCGAGAGTCTTGCCGAAGCTGCTTCCTGTCTTTCCACCGATACTCTTTCCGAGTTCTCTTCCGATCGTACCAAGCACAGAATTACCTACTGATTTGATAGCGCGCTCACGTGCCTTATCGGCTTTAGCCTGTTCCTTTGCCTCTGCCTTAGCCTGCTTCTCAGCTTCCTTCTGGGCTTCCTTTTCGGCCTTTGCTGCAGCCTTTGCCTCTTCAGCGGCCTGCTTCTCTGCCTCCTTCGCCTCCGCGTCCTTTGCTCTCGACGCGATGAGATGCTCATAGGCTGACATATTATCGACGTTCACTGCGTACTTGCTGTACAGAAGGCTTGACTTCACGATGCTGTCACGCCTCTCCTGAGAGATCTGGCCGAACGAGC
The DNA here is from genome assembly GCA_964388765.1 of uncultured Eubacterium sp. Lineage (GTDB taxonomy): Bacteria > Bacillota > Clostridia > Peptostreptococcales > Anaerovoracaceae > Aminicella. The sequence continues at coordinate 3,443 of CAYMBU010000098.1, read as the reverse complement.
ACTGAGGCGGAAGAATGGATACTTTTTCAGCTATCTGCGGTATGCCGTCCTCTCCGAGGAACGATACGACCGCTTCACCTGTTCCGAGTTCCAGGATCGTCTGGTATGTATCGAAGTCAGGATTCTCGCGGAATGAATCTGCCGCCGCCCTGACTGATTTCTGGTCAGCCGGCGTGTATGCTCTCAGCCCATGCTCTATCTTGTTTCCGAGCTGAGCCAGGACGCCGTCAGGAATATCTCTCGGATTCTGTGTGCAGAAGTATACGCCGACTCCCTTTGATCTTATCAGCTTCACGACCTGTTCGATCTTGTCCAGCAAAGCCTTCGGCGCGTCGTCGAACAGAAGATGTGCCTCGTCGAAGAAGAACACCATCTTAGGCTTGTCCATATCTCCTACTTCAGGCAGAGTCTCAAAGAGCTCGGACATGAGCCAGAGGAGGAATGTCGAATAAAGCTTTCCGTTATTGATCAGGCTGGAGCTGTCCAGTATGTTTATCATGCCCTTTCCTTCAGGGTTCACTGTCAGCCAGTCTGTGACTTCCAGATCAGGCTCACCGAAGAACACGTCTCCGCCTGCTGACTCAAGCGAAACTATCGCACGTGTTATTACGCCTATTGAAGCCGAGCTTATCTTGCCGTAATCCGCCTGGAAATCCTCCGAATGATCGTCGACATATGCAAGCATAGCCTTCAGGTCTTTCGTATCGATAAGAAGAAGCTGATTGTCATCGGCTATCTTGAAAATGACATTGAGTATATCGCTCTGAAGATCGTTCAGTCCGAGGATCCTGCTTAGCAGTACCGGACCCATCTCAGAGATCGTCGTCCTTAGCTGTATGCCTGTCTGTCCGAATATATCCCAGATGTTTACCGGATATCCTCTGAATCCGAAGCCTGCGTCCGCAAGTCCGAATTTCTCGATCCTTTTCTGCATGTCTTCGGTCGGCTGGCCCGGATCAGCGATCCCGGAGATATCTCCCTTTACGTCAGCCATGAATACAGGTACTCCCATATCGCTGAACGATTCTGCAAGGACCTTCAGCGTAACTGTCTTACCTGTTCCTGTAGCTCCTGCCACAAGTCCGTGACGGTTTGCCATCTTCGGTACTATTCCGATGTTTTCGCCTTTTTCGTTGTTGGCGATCCAGATCTTTCCATCCTTTAACATTTCCCGCACATTTGCTCCCGCCTCTGCGGAAGTTCTTACCTTTCTCCCGGCTGTACCCGGGTCTGAACCATATATCAGTACAATGCAGCTTTGGCGCTCATGACACGCCATCTGGTGAGCTCAGGCCTTAATTCACCTGTCTCCGGATCTTTCCCCTCTTCTGTTTTCCTGAGAACTATGTCGACCTGGATCTTCCTGATCCTGCGCTTGTCTCCGTCAACGGAAAGATTCACTTTGCTCCTCCCGCGTACGTTCAGGATATCGCCGTCCTTTTTCACGTATATGCGCTCCACGTTCTCAGAAAACACATTGATCGACTCGTCGGCGATATTGTCCAGGAATTCCTTCTTGTCGCTCTCGTCGCCGGAAAGTCCGGTGAATGTAAAGCCGTCATCGAATACCGCGTCCAGCGTGTCCATTTCAGCGTCTATCACGCTTCTGTAAACGCTGCGGTAGTATTCCGTCACATCATTTTCAAGCGGTGTCTTAAGCATTGCTGTGCCCTCCGGTATTTATTATCCTAATATAGATTTTACCTTCACGCAGGGGTGCCGTCAATGTAAAAGTATGCTACTATATCAGTTGAAAGGAATCGTTAAAAGTCATGAAAGATCATATGCTTTTCCACCTTGCCGCAGGGCTGGTGCTCGCCATGTTCATAATATCTCTGTCGGTCACTCTCGCGCTCAACGCAAAGTTCATTTATTACAGCGACATCGACAGATATGACCTCGGTACGATAAGCGGCCTGACAAAAGAAGAGCTCCAGCAGGATTACCGCGAGCTCATAGACTACAATTCCATATTCGGCGACAACAGCCTGGACTTCCCGCACTTCACGCTTTCCGACGCCGCCCGCCAGCACTTTAAGGAAGCCAGGGATCTTTTCATGTTCTTCGGATGGGGCGTTCCTGTTTTCGGGATACTTGCCGCCATTCTGGCACTTACCGCGCACAGGAAGAAATACAGCTCATCCTATCTTGCCGTCGCATCCTTCATTTCCATAATGCTTCCTTCTGCACTCGGCGCATTCGCGTTGCTTGCGTGGGACAGGTTCTTCGTCGTGTTCCATGAGATATCGTTCGATAATGACCTGTGGCTCTTCGACCCTGCTGTCGACCCTGTGATAAACGTGCTTCCGACGGAATATTTCTTCCACGAAGCCATAGCTATATTCGCACTGGTGATAGCCGGCGGACTCATCTCTCTGTTCGCATACATCAAAACCCGCAGGGCTTCTGCGGACTGACCTCCGGTCTCTTACACTTAGCGTACCTCATATCTTATACAATTCCCAGGTCACGGAGCTTCCTATATACTTGAGCTCGAACACCCTTTCACGCCTGCCTATTATACTCTGGCATCTATATGTATAGTTGCGCGTATTACCATACTGATCCAGCGTGATATCCAGTACTTTCCCTACCTTGATCACGTATTCCTTTCCGTCTTTCACATATCTGAATCTGTATGGCTCCGGAGGCTCATTCTTATGGAATACTGCTATCATGTCTACCGGCTGCCTGAGCATCTTCATCGTTCTGATCATCTCCCTGATCACACTGAATAACCTATTATGATCAAATACCCCTGTATCAAACCCAGAACGATCCTGCAGTTATTCTATCATAGTCCGCAGCCATATGCAAACACCTGCTCGCATTTTGGAAAACTAAAAAACGGCATCATCGATGCCGTTTCTGGAGGCGACACCCAGATTCGAACTGGGGCATAGAGGTTTTGCAGACCTTTGCCTTACCACTTGGCTATGTCGCCATATGTAACTTGCATAAACGGGACGCGGAACTTCCGCGCCCCGTTCTTTTTGGCTGGGGTAGCAGGATTCGAACCTGCGACTGACGGAGTCAGAGTCCGTTGCCTTACCGCTTGGCGATACCCCAACATCGTGGTATGCTTTTAAAAACAATGGGGTGGGTAGTGGGATTCGAACCCACGCATGTAGGAATCACAATCCTATGTCTTAACCGCTTGACGACACCCACCATGCTACACATGATTGTATCACACTTGCATACTGAATGCAAAGAGAAAAAATTGGCGACCAAGACGAGGCTCGAACTCGTGACCTCCAGCGTGACAGGCTGGCATTCTAACCAACTGAACTACTTGGCCGCAATTGGTGGGCGTTACAGGGCTCGAACCTGTGACCTCCTGCTTGTAAGGCAGATGCTCTCCCAGCTGAGCTAAACGCCCAAAAAAATGGTAGCGGCGAGTGGAGTCGAACCACCGACCTTCCGGGTATGAACCGGACGCT
>CAYMBU010000097.1:4382-5962 GCA_964388765.1 uncultured Eubacterium sp. | reverse complement strand
GTGGTAGACCTTACCCGTAAATCCAGCGGTGCATCCAGCTTTCTTCCTTTATATTCTCCAGATATTACACGCATACTATATACTATACTCCTTTACAGCTCTAAATGTATATCGTCTCCGAACATCTTCACTACACGGTCTTTCAGCGCTGTATGTTCTTCTTTCATAAGATGCGGATCTTCTGCAAGTATGTCAGAAGCTGCTGACTTTGCCTTTTCAAGAATGTCTGCATGGCTTACAAGATCACTAATATTCAGTTCCGGAAGTCCGTGCTGTTTGGTACCGAATATTTCGCCAGGGCCTCTAAGTCTGAGATCCTCTTCCGCTATCTCAAATCCGTCAGACGAGCTGCAGAGTATCTCTGCTCGCTCGGATGCTATTTCTGACTCCTTATTCAGTACAAGGAAACAGTATGACTGTTTTCCGCCTCTTCCGACTCTTCCTCTGAGCTGGTGCATCTGAGCAAGTCCGAACCGCTCGCAGTTCTCTATGACCATGATGGTTGCGTTCGGCACATTGATACCTATCTCTATGACGACAGTCGACACCAGCATATCTATCTTATGGGCAGCGAAATCCTCCATTATCCGGTCTTTTTCTGCTGTATCTATATTTCCGTGGAGCATTTCAAGCCTGAATCCGCGGAATATGTCCTTAAGCTCTTCATACAGCTCTTCAGCAGAAAAAGCATCGATCTTATCTGACTCTGAGATCAGCGGAGCGACGACATATACCTGCTCGCCGGCGCGCATCTTCTTTTTGATGAAGTCATACATTACCATCCTGTCTTCAGGATGAGCAAGCTTTGTCACGATCTTCTTCCTGCCCTGAGGCATTGTCCGTATCTGTGAGATGTCAAGATCGCCGTAAATGATAACTGCGAGGGTCCTTGGGATAGGAGTTGCGGTCATCACCATTATGTTTATACCTTCACCCTTGCCTGAGAGCATATGACGCTGCTCCACACCGAATCTATGCTGCTCGTCTGTTATAGCAAGGCCAAGAGACCTGAATACTACTCCCGGTTCTATCAATGTATGTGTGCCGATCAGGATATCGATCTCACCTGCCGCAAGCTTATCAAGTGTAATGTCCTTATCTTTTTTGCTCATGCTTCCGGTAAGAAGTGCAACGTTAACAGGAAGGCCGTCAAAATCCTTTATGAAAGTCTTGAAGTGCTGCTTGGCCAGTATCTCTGTGGGAGCCATCATAACGGCCTGATATCCTGATCTGACGGCTGAATACATTGCCATCTCAGCAATCACCGTCTTTCCGGAGCCTACGTCACCCTGTATGAGCCTGTTCATGGGCTTTGTTGACGACAGATCGGCAGATATGTCTGACCATGCACTTTTCTGACCGTCAGTAAGATCAAAAGGCATGCGGGCTGCGAATTCATTTCCCGGTGCGGGATCAATAACGGCTCCTGCTGCATCGGATGATTGTCTGCCTCGTATGCTGAGCATGCCGGTCTCAAGTGTCAGCAGCTCTTCAAAAACTAGTCTGTATCTTGCCTGCAGTATCTTCTTTTCATCGTCTGGGAAATGGATATTTCTCAGCGCGAATGCAGGATCGGCAAG
>CAYMBU010000097.1:1370-4372 GCA_964388765.1 uncultured Eubacterium sp. | reverse complement strand
TAAGAATCTATTGAAATACAATAAATAATTATTGATACACAGGTATTATGCCTCTGATATCGAGAGGATCCCCTTCCCTATGGAATTCAGGATGTACTATCTGATGAGCTCCGCGGTTTTCACTGACACGTCCGTAGAATGTATAATACGATCCGATACTGAAAAGATTGGCAATATACGCTCCGTTGAAAAACACTATCTCACATGTGCCGGAGTCATCTTCTACCAGCAGCATAAGCGGAGATTTCTTCTGATATCTGAAGCCGCTGTATCGTCTTGAGATAACTTTTGCTCTGATCAGAGCATCTTTACCGGTCACCAGTTCAGCCAGCGGAGTTTCTGTTCTTCTGTCTTCATATTTTCGCGGGAAGCGCATAATAATATCGTAAAGCGTGCAGATCCCCGCATCTGCGAGTATCTCAGCTTTTTTGCTGCCTATTCCCTTTAATACAGTTACACTGTCAGTCAGTTCCATATCTGTATACTGCTTTGATATTTCTTCTTGCTGTGTTCCTGGACTTCACTCCGACTATATTGATCGTTATTTTATCAGGCATGATACCCAGCATGTACCCGGTATCATCGTGGATCCTGTCAGACAGATCTTTAGTCGTCTTTTTAATGCTGATACCGAATTTCACGATAACACTGAATTCTATCGTAAACCCTTCTTCAGAATGACTGCATTCTATATTAGAAGCAAATTCTGAATCCACAGTTCTTGTCCGGCGTCCTAACATACGGCCGTGCACTGTGGCAGGCCATATACTGTCGGTCATATCAGTTTCTGACATGGCATCAAGTATGATGTTTGCGATCACCTGATCTGATATCTTTATTTCACCGAGACCGGTATCTCTCATATATGTCATGATAACTCTCCCGTATCATTATAACAAAAAACTGCCATATCGATGGCATACCATCAATATGACAGTCTTGAAAATCATAAGATTTTAAACTGCGCGGTTTACTTTTCCGGCTCTCAGGCATCTCGTGCAGACATTTGCTCTTCTGATAGTACCGTTGTCATCGATCCTTACTGTCTGGATGTTGGCGTTCCACTTTCTTCTTGAATGTCTGTTTGAATGGGAAACATTGTTTCCTGAAACCTGGCCTTTTCCGCAGACTTCACATTTTCTTGACATTAGCACGACCTCCTAAACTCTGTGATTCAGATATCACACGCTTGGCATTATATCACAACACTCTGTACGTGTACAAGTGTTTTTTTATCAAAATGAAAAATATTTTTTTGAGTAACGATACTGCACTTGTGATATTATAATAATATGTTTCTATTACTTGAACAAGGAGACTTTAAATGAACAGGAAAAACAGAATAACAACGCTTATCACAGCACTTCTTCTGATAACAGTCATGCTTCTTCCGTCCTGTACCGCAGATAAGGAACAGCCTGAAGGGATCAGTAAGAAGGCTCTAGCAGAAAAGATAGAAAACAAGACACAGGCATACATGACAGATCTGATGGATTCACAGAGCTCGTTCACAAACAATGACAAGATAGCAAAATATCTCATGAACTGGGCTGAGTCCAAAGGTATACGTGTCAAAGAAGACGACGGCATCGTAGTTATGAATGTGGACGGATCAGAAAACTATAAGAATGTTCCGCCTACCGTTATCGTCTGTTCATATGATGATCATTATCTTGAAGGTTCATTCAGCCAGCTAGTGCTCACGCTGTACGCTGTAAAGAACAACGAAGACACAGGCAGACTTACTGCTTTGTTTGTTCCTGAATCCGGAAATGATTTTTCATCGTCTGATAAGCTGAAGAAAAAATACTTCAAAAAAGGCTCAAGGGTCTTTTGCCTGTCAGGTAATGAAAGCGCCGTTGTTTCAGAGACTACAGGCGGCGTTTCAAGATACGAGTTCACCAGTTCACCAGGAACGACACGGCCTAAGAACAATACAGCGTATAAGATCACTATACGCGGTATCTGTTCCAGCCACATAGACAATAAGATCAATTCCAAGATCAATCCGATAATGGAGCTGAACACACTTCTCGCAAATTTAAAGAAATCAAATATAGATTTTGAGATAGTATCATTCAAAGGCGGCAGAAAGGATATGCTTTATCCCGGATCCTGCTCCCTGGTGATCACTGTAGATGAGGACAGAGAAGCCGCGTTCGCCGGACGTATAAACAGAAGAATAGAATCATTCGACAAGAGAAAACAGCTCGTTGATGAAAATGCAGAATATACTTACAGAAAAGTAAGTCTTCCTTCCAGGTGCTTCAGCCAGAAAGACTCATCGAGCCTTGTTGGTTTTGTTTATACACTCCTGGAGGATGAATACAGAAGAGACGAAGAGACAGATACCCTGCTCGCGGTGTGCGATGTTTCATACATAAGAGCAGCAAACGGAAAAATAAGGATAGGCTCTGCTGCATGCAGCATAGATGATGAGACGCTGAGCGAGATCGACGACGCAGAAGAAACACTCTGCGGACTGTCCGGATATAAATACAGAAAGACTGCGTATGTACCTTCCTGGGCTGCCGATCCGGAAAACGGATTCTCCGATCAGATAAAAAAAGCATATGACTCATATACCGGGAAATCTCTGAAGATCAAATCCTCAGTATCACCAAGCAATGCGTCATATGTTTCAAAGCTTACAGATAAATGCGATATACTGTCCATGACTGTCAGTCCGTCTACAATGACAGATCTGACAGGCACGATTATGCAGTTCCTGATAGATTCCAACAAGTCAGAATAGTATCACTTATACGTATCGGAAGCGGCATTTGCGGAAGACTGCGCATCTTTCACATAAAAGTCAGCGCCGATCTTCCTTGCATATTCAGGCGTTACCACAGCTCCCCCTGCCATGATCAGGCAGCCGGGAGCTTTTTCTTTAAGCTGCCGTATCGTTTCTTCCATATTCGGGAGCGTAGTAGTCATGAGAGCAGAAAGCCCTACCAGCTTTGCTCCGGTCTCTATCGTCTTTTCTACTATGACTTCCG
>CAYMBU010000097.1:0-1360 GCA_964388765.1 uncultured Eubacterium sp. | reverse complement strand
CCTGCGGAACATCTTTCCCCAGATCGCTGATCGTGAAGCCATAAGTGTCCATAACTACCTTAGCGATGTTCTTTCCTATGTCGTGTACATCGCCCTTTACCGTAGCGATGATCACAGTCCCTCTTGAAGGCCCTTTTTCGCCGCTCTCCTCGATCTTTTCCTTTACGACATCAAAAGCCTTTTGCGCTGTCTTTGCGGCTGTCAGAAGCTGTGGTATAAAGATCTTACCATTCTCATAATCTTTGCCGGTCCTGTCCATTACAGGTATCAGTCTTTCAGAAATCACATCAAGCGGTGAATCCGACTTCAGATAGTCTCTTACTTCAGAGCATGCTTTCTCAGTCAATCCGTTCTGTATGTAGTAAGTCAGATCCTCTTTTTCTTCTTTTTTAACGGAAGATACCGCTCCTGCCGATTCAGTGTAGCCCGAATATTTTGCAATGAAGTTTCTTGCTTCTTTATCGATATCCATTATCAGCGCATTAGTATCAAAAGCTTTGAGCATCTGCGGATCTCCGGGATCCATGATCGGAAGGTATAATCCTTTTGCAAGCGCCATCTGAAGAAATGCTGCATTGACAACAGATCTTGCAGGAAGTCCGTATGAGATGTTCGAAACGCCAAGCACCGTTTTCAGTCCGAGTTTCTCAGTTACTATCTCAAGAGCATCAAGTGTCTGTGCTGCGCCTTCAGGCTCTGCTGATACCGTAAGTGTAAGGCAGTCGATGAAAACATCTTCCTTACGTATACCAAGCATGAGAGCTCTGTTCAGTATCTTCTCGGCGATTTCCACTCTCTTCTCTACAGTTTTAGGGATCCCATCGTCATCCAGCGTAAGTCCAACGACTGCAGCACCGTATCTGGCAGCAAGAGGAAGTATTTCGGAAAGTGATTTTTCTGTCCCGTTTACAGAATTGATTATTGCTTTTCCTGCATATACTCTTAATGCGTTTTCTATGGCTTCCGGATTGCCTGAGTCGATCTGAAGCGGTTCGGGGACGGTTCCCTGGAGCTTTTTCACAATGTTAACAATAACTTCTTTTTCATCAACTTGAGGCACGCCGGCATTTACGTCAAGTATAGAGGCACCCTCTTCCGCTTCTTTAAGCGCAAGCTCAAGAATATAGTCAACATCTGCGTTTTTTATAGCTTCCTTGAGAGTTTTCTTGCCTGTTGGATTGATTCTTTCGCCTATGATCATAGGCTTATCGATCACAATTGATCTCTCAGCTGAGCATACACATGAGACTGGGTTATGATCCTGCGGCGTATATTTTTTACCCTCAAGTGCTTTCTTTATCTCTCTTATAAAATCAGGCGTAGTACCGCAGCATCCACCGAAAAATTTGACGCCGTATTT
>CAYMBU010000096.1:0-6040 GCA_964388765.1 uncultured Eubacterium sp. | reverse complement strand
CAGTGAAGTACGGGCGGCGTTCAGGATATCGATCTTTGTCGTCGCTCCCGCGTATACGAACGATGGATCGTTCCGGTCAGGATCCAGATCTGTCATGAGGTCTTTTTCTGCTTCGCTCGCGAACGCTCTTGCGGTTCCAGCATTATTGTTCTTATTTGTTTCAGGATTGATGTATCTCGGATCATCCGGCTCTCCTGAATAATCCTTGACCGTCCCGAGATGATCGTTACTGCTCTCGAATGAGATAACATTATGTATCGAATATCCGAAGTCCTTCAGCGATTCAAAATCATATATCGCGTCAAACTTGATAGTCGGAACGTCCTCATAATACGTCATATCGCCTGACCTGTATGTAACAGGCGTCGGCGTGAGATCGCACTCAACTACGAGCAGTGTCCTCCCGGATCCTTCATAGTTTTCTATTGTATATGCGTCGGTTACTCTGTCGCCTGACCGTAAAGTGATAGTAGAAAGGTCAGGAGTAACTCCCTTCGGAAGGAGGTCTCTCCATACGCCGTGCCTGTCCGCGGTGAGCCTTCCCTCATCCACTGCTTCCTGCCAGGTCTTCTTCTCGTTGATTATGCTGCGGATCTCCACTTTTCCGGTATAGTGGATCAGGATAGTACGCGCTTCATAGTCAACTTCTCTGAGATTCTGTACCGCTTCCTTATATGGATATACAGATGTGTCTGTAGTATATCCGCGGATGCTGTCATATCCTTCTCTATCTATTGAATGTATGAACCTTCCTTCGGAGTCAGGCTCTTCGTCAGCCCTTTCGATGAGCATGTTCACACCGTTGTATACTGTCATTTGCGGCAGATTGGATTTTGTGAAAGCGTCTTCGATCTGAGCGATAAGGCTTTTTGTGCTCTTCAGGTTTATCACCGCTCTGACATCGTATTCTATACCGGCCTGTATAGCTTCCTCAGCGCCTTCCCCGCCAACTGTATTATGTGTCGTAACTACTGTTCTGAAGTTCTGTGTGTCCTCAGGCACCTTCACGATGCCGTTAGCCGCTGTACCACCGCTTGTGAGTGTGACGACACGGCTTCCCGTCTTCCAGCTCGCGACCGCCCAGTCTATCCATTCTCCGTCTCTCTGGATCTGCAGAGTTATGTCAGGCCAGTTTGCCATCACACTGTCTCTCGTATATTTGAAAGTCCCGTCACCGGCCGTCGCGGCGGTCCAGGTGCCGTCAGGATTCAGGTTCTGCGGCTTTCCTTTATATACGTACGGCGTATTCGGGAATTCTATCTCTTCAAATGTATAATCTTCCAGTACTGTCAGCTTGCTCGTGTTCCTTCCGATATTGATACCTGTATCTGTAGTCGTCATCGTTATCGGACGATTGTAGTTTCCGATTATCCTCGTCGGGAACTCGCCTTCCTTGAACTCGGCGATGCCTCCGTCGTACATCCACGGAAGAGTATAGCCAATAGTATTGATTGTATATGACAGGCGGACGCTTCCTTCGGTTCCGTTATCTTTGTATTCGTCCTGCAGCCTGTTGAGCGCTGACGGGTAGATGCCATAATATCCATCGCCGTTCAGATGAAGATCATTATATGTATATCTTGATTTATGAGTTATATTACGGTTCTCAGTATCATCGTTTCCGTTCTTGTGGACCATGTAGTGCCCGCCCGGCTCGATCCATTTAGGGTCACTGTAAGACCATGTTACCTGAGCTGTAGCAAATTTATCTTCTCCGGTAACAAGCTGCGGGTCTGTCTCCTGAACGTTCGGATTGGTATTCTCTGATACTTCAGGGTCGACCTCTTTAACTGTGTAATTAATGGTGTTATGGAATGTGTACTGTATGTCAGGCTTGAACTGACTGGCCGGATAGGCCGTAGAGAAATAGTAATATGAACCGTTTCCATCTTTATATCCACGGTACATATCCTGTTTTGTCACTGATGTAGAATCTGACGAGTCTCCGCCGATGACAAATCCGTTGATGTCTGATTCGGTCTTGAGCACGACCTTATCGCCGATCTGATAGTTCTTGTCAGGATACTGCTCTCTGGCGTCGCTTAATGAGATCTGCTTATTCGCGTCTTCAAAGCTGTCGTCCGCGACAACTACTCTGCTTTCGACGACCTTGTCCTGAGGGATACTGTCTGTCTGTGTTATCGTATAATATGTGTTCGCCTGTGTGGTGCCCCATACGTACCAGTCTACCTTGATGTATTCGCTCTCATCGCCTACTCTCTGGCTTTCCGGTATCTGTGCGGCGCCGACGCGGCTCACTTTATTGACGCCTTTGTTGACGTTGGTAAGTTTGGCTTCTGTATCAAACTGCGCGGTCAGCTCGTTCGAGCGGAGCGCTATGATATTGTCAAGATGCGTCTTGACTTCGATATATGCGTCAAAAGGCTCAGATGTCTGCATATCGACGAGCTCCTGAGGGCTGAGTCCGTCATACTGCAGCTGTATGTATCCTTTAGTCGCGGCGCTCATTCTCTTGGTGTTGGTAATGATGATCTTATCACCGACCTGCTTCCAGTTGTAGTCGCCTCTCATTGAAGGGTCTTCCGGGTACGGCACCATTATCTCTCCGTAATCCGCTCCGTTCCTGTTCTTGAAGATATACGCAGGCACGGTTATGGTTATGTCGCCCGGATCATATTTATGCTCTCCTGAAAGCGCGTAGTTTATCTGGAGCCTTACGCTCTGTGTCTCCAGACGGTCAGGTTTACGGTACAGTAACGCCGGATCGTCGTTGTCCACTGAGTCTGCTGTTACCCATTTCGCCGTTATGGTCTCGATGTTGCTCCCGTCTCCTGAACGCGGAGGATCATCGTCATCTTCTCCGGCCTCAGCTGCTTCGCCGTCTCTAAGCACGTCAAAAAGCTCGTTAACAGTATCTGTAACGTCTTCACTGCTTATATCTGTCTGCTCAAGAAGAGCGGCCCTTGCAGCTTTCCTGCTCTCCGCGGCTTCACCCTGGACGTCAGCAGCTTCGATCTTTTTGTTCCGGATAAAGTCTGCGTCTGAATCCTGCACTTCATCCGGATCATCAGCCGGGGTCTGCTCATTTTTACCGGCGTCTGCATCCTGTTTCACATTCGCGGTTTCCCCGGATGCTCCGGTATCTGTTTCGCCCGGCTCTCTGTCTGTTTCCTCCTTGTCCTGAGATTCTTCTCCGGCCCCTCCGCCGGTCTCAGGCAGCTGTTCTTCCAGAACAGTCCCCTGATCATCTGTTTCAGACACCGCCATGATATTCAGCGGCATCATCTGCACCATCATAAATGCAATAACTAAAATACTGATGACCTTCTTAAGCTTCATATACTTGCCTCTTCCAAAAATAGCAACGCAACTGATTTAGTTATGTATATAATATTTAATTATAAAAAACAGCCAAAAATACAGTTTATATATATCACTCAGGCGGTTGATTTTCAACCGTTTTCGGATGTTTCGACACGCCGATGCCGCGCTTTATGCAGATAACGCAGAAACGCAGAAAAAATCCCCAAACAATATACAAAATATAGTATATCTGCCTTCCCGGACACCTCAACGCATCATACAATAATAATATGCCGCGAAGCGTCTTTATTAGCGTCATATGCTATAGGTTTTTACACGAAAAACACCAGTATACTGTTGGAGATATCGAAGCCTTTTCCTGTTATGTACATGCGCCCGCCGTCTGTCTTTACGCATCCCGAATCAAAGAATGCCCTGAGTCCTTCCTCTGCGTCCGGGAACACTTCCCATACTGTCTTCCCGAACCGCTCCCTGAAGTCTGACATGTCTATCCCGTCCGACAGCCTGAGGCCTGTGATCATGTAGTCGGAAGCATTGTCAAAGTCACTGTTCTGATGGCACTCCGCAAGGTCTTTATCCTTCATGCCCGTATGAACAAAATCTTCATAACACGCCCTGGGGTTCGTCCTTCTCACGCCGTCGATGAATGAACTTGCCGAAGCTCCTATGCCGAGATAATCCCGGAACGTCCAGTATTTCAGATTGTGCCTGCACTTCCTGCCCGGGAGCGAGGCGTTGGAGATCTCATACTGACTGTAGCCGTGATCCTTAAGTATCTGTATCGCGCTGTGGTACATCCTGCGGTCTTCCTCGTCTGTCACAGGCACCATGTCCCCCATCTTATAATCCTGATAGAACCTTGTGCCTTCCTCTATCTGAAGGCTGTAGAAAGAAATGTGCTCCGGGAGCATGCTCGCAAGTCTTACGATGCTGTCTTCCCACGATGCCTGAGTCTGCCCGGGTATTCCGAACATGAGGTCTGCGCTTATATTATCAAAGCCCGCCTCCCTGGCGTCTTCATAGCTCCTGATGAAATCTTCAGCGGTGTGTATCCTCCCCAGTGTCTTGAGCACTGACCCGTCGAACGACTGCAGCCCGATGGAGATCCGGTTCACGCCGCTTCTTCTATATGCCTCAAGCCTTTCTTCCGTCAGCGTCCCGGGGTTCGCTTCCATGGATATTTCTGTATCGTCCGCCATGCTGAATCTTCCGGCTATACTGTCGATCAGCCTCCCGATCAGCTCAGGTCCGGCAAGCGATGGCGTACCTCCTCCGAAATAGACAGAGTCAACAGAATAAGGAGCATCGAGCGACTTTACTCTCAACTCGAGCTCCTCTTCAAGAACACTAAAATATTCACTTATTCTCTCTTCATATCCGCTCCTGCCGCAGGCGCTTGAATAGAATCCGCAGTATGGGCAGCGCCTCACGCAGAACGGTATATGCACATAGATACCAAGCGGCCTCATTTTCTGTCTCTAACTCAGTTCTTATTATCGTCGTATTTAAGTACTACTGTGAAGGCTTCCTGCGGGACGTCGACTTTACCGAATGTCCTCATACGCTTCTTGCCTTCTTTCTGCTTCTCCAGCAGTTTCTTCTTACGTGATATGTCGCCGCCGTAGCACTTCGCGATGACGTCTTTGCGGTAAGCCTTGACGGTCTCGCGGGCGATGACTTTCTGCCCTATCGCTGCCTGGATCGGCACTTCGAACTGGTGCATCGGGATTATCTCTTTCAGCTTCTCGCAGACGAAGCGTCCTCTGGTATATGCCTCGGACTCGTGCACTATCATAGAGAACGCGTCGACCAGCTCTTTGTTCAGAAGAACATCCAGCTTGACCAGTTTGGACTCGCGGTAGCACAGGAACTCGTAATCGATGGACCCATAGCCCTTGGTCTTGGACTTGAGCGCGTCAAAGAAGTCGTATATGACCTCGTTCAGCGGGAGCTCGTAATGGAGAGTCACTCTCTCCGGAGTGATGTACTCCATGCTGAGCATCGTGCCGCGCCTGTTCTGGCAGAGGTCCATGATCGAGCCGACGTAATCCTTAGGTATCATGATGTCAGCCTTTACGATAGGCTCCTCGATATGCGAGATCTCCGCGGGATCCGGAAGGTCTGACGGATTCTGGATGAACATCTCCGTACCGTCCGACTTTACCACCTTATACAGAACGCTCGGCGACGTCGTCACCACCGCGAGGTCGAATTCTCTCTCCAGCCTTTCGACTATTATCTCCATGTGAAGGAGTCCCAGGAAGCCGCAGCGGAACCCGAAGCCGAGCGCTGTCGAAGTCTCAGGCTCGAACCTGAAAGCCGCGTCGTTCACCTGCAGCTTCTCCAGAGCGTCCTTTACGGGCTCGTACTTTTCTCCCTCTGCAGGGTAGATGCCGCAGTATACCATCGACTGGACTTTCTTGTAGCCCGGAAGCGGCTTATCGGTCGGATGATCGGCGTTTGTCACGGTGTCTCCCACGCGGGCGTCCGCGACACGTTTTATCGCCGCGCATATATATCCTACGTCGCCTGCTCTGAGATACTTCGCGGGTACGTGTCCCGGCGCCATGACTCCGACCTCTGTCACCTCATATGACTTGCCCGACGCCATGAGCTTCATCGTGTCGCCGACCTGAACTTTTCCGTCGAATACGCGCACAAAGATCACCACGCCCTTGTAGTTGTCATATTTGGAGTCGAATATCAGTGCCTTGATCGGCTTGTCGAGCACGATCTTCCTCTTGTCGATATCCTC
>CAYMBU010000095.1:0-6068 GCA_964388765.1 uncultured Eubacterium sp. | reverse complement strand
ACGTGCGACTCGTCTATCATTATTATGAAGTCTTTCGGGAAGTAGTCGATCAGGCAGTACGGCTTCTGCCCCGGCTGCAGCTCTGAAAGATGCCTCGTGTAGTTTTCTATTCCTTTGCAGGTCCCGATCTCGCGCAGCATCTCCATGTCATATCTGGTACGCTGCTCTATCCTCTGCGCTTCGAGAAGCTTGCCGCGGTCCTTGAACCACTGTACGCGTTCCTCGAGCTCTGACTCGATCGTCCCAAGCGCCCGCTCCATCCTGTCCGGAGGAGTTACGTAATATGACGCAGGGAACACCGCCAGGTGGTTCAGCTTGCCGATTATCTCCCCCGTCACCGGGTTGAACTCTTTGATCGTGTCCACCTTGTCGCCGAAAAGTTCGACTCTCGCGGCGTTGTCCTCGCCCGCCGGATATATGTCGATCGTGTCGCCGCGGACTCTGAACGTGCCGCGGGCAAAATCCATGTCGTTTCTCGTGTATTGTATGTCAACGAGCCTTCTCAGGATCTCTTTCCTCGGCTTCTCCATTCCCGGCCTGAGCGAAAGCATCTGATGCTCGTAGTCGAACGGGCTTCCGAGTCCGTAGATGCATGACACCGACGCCACGATTATGACGTCCTTCCTCTCGAACAAAGCCGCTGTCGCGGAATGCCTGAGCCTGTCGATCTCGTCGTTGATGTCCGAGTCTTTCTCGATATATGTGTCAGTCGACGGCACGTATGCCTCCGGCTGGTAGTAGTCATAATATGAAACGAAGTACTCGACCGCGTTCTCGGGAAAGAACTCTTTCATCTCCCCATGGAGCTGCGCGGCGAGCGTCTTATTGTGCGAAATGATCAAAGTCGGACGCTGGAGCTGCTGTATGACATTCGCCATAGTAAAAGTCTTGCCGGAGCCTGTGACTCCGAGCAAAGTCTGTGCCCTGTTCCCGGCTTTGAAACTCTCAACGAGCTTCTCGATTGCCTGTGGCTGATCTCCGGTCGGCTTGTATTCTGAATGTAATCTGAACTCCGGCATCGGTACTCCCTGAAAATACGATCAATTTTGAATAGTTCTGTTTTTATGATACCACAAAGCGCAGCAATATGCAAACATATGTTCGCATAACGGCTGATTATTTACTCAGCCTCTGCGCAGCGGTTACCACGTGCCTCGCAAGGATCGATGTCGTTACACCGCCGACTCCGCCCGGTACAGGCGTTATCTTTGCCGCTTTCTCCGATACAGCGTCAAAATCCACGTCGCCTGTGAGCTTACCGTCTTCTGTCACGTTGATGCCGATATCGATGACACACGCGCCCTCTTTTACCATATCCGCAGTCACAAGGCCTGCGCATCCTGCTGCTGAAATGATCACATCTGCGTCCTTGCATGATCCTTTCAGGTCAGCTGTATGTGAGTGACAGACTGTGACTGTCGCGTTCTTCTGGAGAAGCATCATGGCAAGCGGCCTCCCGACTACCATGCTTCTTCCGATTATCGTAACTTTCATGCCGTCGAAGTCGATACCGTTCCTCTCGCCTATCTCTATGGCAGCTTCAGCCGTACATGGAGCAAAACCGCTCTCGCTGCTTTCTCCTGTCAGCACTTTCGCGATATTCACAGGGTCAAAGCAGTCAACGTCTTTCTCAGGTGCCGTGAGCCTTGCGATCCTGTCCACGTCAAGCTGTTCAGGAAGCGGACGGAATACCAGTATCCCGTGTACCAGTGGATCGTCGTTTGCCTCAGCCAGCGTCTTCTCAAAATCCTCTTCAGTCACGTCTTCCGGAAGCTCTGTCACCTCAAGATCCAATCCGAGCTTCTCGAATCTCTTCCTGGCGCCGTTCTCGTACGCCTTGTCCTCAGGCTTGTCTCCGACTTTTATAATATCAAGGCGCGGCGTTATGCCCCGCGCCTTCAGTTCCTCTATCTCGCGGTCCAGATCAGCTTTTACTGCCGCCGCTGTGTCTTTTCCAAGCATTAACTGTGCCATATCGCACCTCCTGCTTACCCGGGGACGTTTCTCCCCTTCGCATTTTTGCGAACCCGGGGACGTTTCTCACCTTCGCATTTTTGCGAAGGTGGGAAACGTCCCTACCCTGCAGATTTGCGAAGGTGGGGACAGATCCCCGTCTCGCTTACCGGTTCGGATGCCGGTAAAAACTACCGAGCAGCTGCTCGGTCTTGACCACGTTCACGAATGCGTGCTCGTCTATTTCTTTGATGCGCTTCACGACGTAATCGACCTCCTCGCTGGAGACCACAGAATATATCGTGCTGCGCTTTTCATTGTCATACAGCCCCGTCCCTTTATAGAGCGTAGCCGCATGATGTGTGAGTGTGTAGATACAGTTATATACCGCTTCCGGCATATTGGTTATTATTATCAGCGTATGAGCGCTGTACCTGTTGAACAGAGTATGCAGCGTCTGTGTCACGCAGAACTGGTAGACTATCGAATACAGTGCCTTCTGCCAGCCGAACATCAATCCGGCGATGCTCAGTATCACGACGTTTGCCATTAGAATGTAGTTCCAAGTGTCGACGCCGCGCTTCTCCGCAAAATACAGCGATATGAAATCCGTCCCGCCGCCGCATGCTCCGGAATACAGACAGAGCGAGACCGCCGCTCCGTCTATGATGCCTCCGAACACGCTGAGAAGCAGCACGTCGTAAGTCATCGCGTACTGAGGAAGCAGGTCTACCAGGAATGAGCTGAGCACTATGACATACACCGAAAGCGCTGTGAACCTTTTCCCGAGGTGCTTTATCCCTATCATTATCGGGACCGCATTAAGCGGTATGTAGATCAGCGAATACGGGATATTCAATCCCATGAATTTCTCCGCGCTCCTCGTTATGAGAAGCGTGAGTCCCGCGAATCCGCCCGGGAACAGCCCTGCAGTACTGACAAAGCTGTTGATCACGAACGCTATCAGAAACGCCCCTAACGTACAAAGCAGGAAAGCCTTCGCATTGTTCAGCTTCGGGTGGTTGTCCCAGAAGTGGTAAGGCCTGCCCTCCTGTATGCCGTCGATTATGTCTGGAATTGTCTTGTCTTTTACTTTTGTCATCCCTATATTTCCGTGCGCCCCTCGAGTGATTTCAGTAAAGTGACTTTGTCTGCGTATTCTATGTCTCCGCCAACAGGAAGCCCGTGAGCGATCCTTGTGACTTTAATCCCTGCCGGCTTGAGCAATCTCGCGATATACATAGCCGTCGCCTCGCCCTCGATGTTCGGGTTGGTCGCAAGAATAACTTCCTGGACCTCGCTGTCTCTGAGACGTTCAATGAGCGACTTCAGGTTGATGTCCTCCGGACCGATTCCCTCCATCGCTGAGATCACGCCGTTCAGCACATGGTACTGACCGTGATACTCTTTCAGCGCCTCCATGGCCATGACGTCCTGCGGCGATTCGACCACACAGATAACGTCCCTGCGCCTCGACGGGTCGCTACATATGCTGCACTTGTCTTTATCCGTCAGATTCCCGCATATCGGGCAGTATCTGATCGAATGCCTGGCGCTTCTTATCGCGTCGGCAAAATCATCTGCCTCTTTCTCGTCCAGCGCAAGAATATGGAACGCCAGCTGCTGTGCGCTCTTCCTGCCTATTCCCGGAAGCTTGCAAAGCTCCGCTATGAGTCTTTCTATCTCTCTGGGATACTGCATGTTTATTCTTCTCCAAATACCCTGTTATATCTGTTCCGGCTTACATTCCGGGTATGTTCAGTCCGCCCGTAAGCTTGCCGTATTCATTCTCCTGCATCTCGTCGATCTGTCTGAGTCCTTCGTTCACAGCCGCGATGATCATATCCTGCAGTGTCTCGACGTCGTCCGGATCCACAGCGTCTTTATCGATCGTAAGGTCGATGAGCTGTTTCTTTCCGCTGACTTTTGCCGTTACCATGCCGCCGCCTGCGCTCGCCTCGACTTCTTTCTCCTCCAGCTCAGCCTGCATTGATTCCATCTGTCTCTGCATCGCCTGGAGCTGCTGCATCTGCGCCATGCTTCCGCCACCTGACGGCCTCTTTTCCTTAGGACGCTTGCCTGCCTTCATTCCTCTTCCCATCTTTCTTCCTTTCCGATCAAAGATCTGTCTATGTTGCGTTTATATTGACTTATCTGATTTTTATCTGATTTGATATGTGTTCTGACTGAAATTCCTACTTCTGGATCTGGACTTCCACTCCCAGAAAATCCGACGCCGCTTTCTGAGTGTTTCTCAGTTCAGCGTTGATCTCATCTTCTGTTTTCTCCTGACTGCCCGCCGTACCGTCATCAAGCACGCATACCAGATGACCGTTCGCGCCGAACCTGTGCAGCAGATCGTTTATATACTGAATGTTCTTCTCTATCTTTTCCTTCGCCATCTCGAGGTCGACTATTACCTTGATCTCATCGCCCTTCTGCCCCGTTGGCACGTATCTCGAAAGTATGCTCAGGATAGGCATCTCTTTTGCGGCTTCCTGACAGACGTCACGCCAGATGTCTTCCAGCACTTCGTCTGACTGCTCCGGCTGCGGTGCCGGGCTTGACTGTTGTGTTGGCTCCGGCTGTGGTGCCGTTGCTGCGGCAGGCTCTTGTTTCGTTGCCGGTCTCGGTTTTGATACCGGCATTGGTTCAGGCTGTGGTGTTACAGACCCGAATCCGGGCGCAGCGCTTGGAAATGATGCCGCAGTAGGACGAAGCTTCGATACAGGTGCTGCAGGCTTAGCTGCGGCCTGGTGTGCCTCAGAGTCTGCAGGCTGTGCTGCAGGTTCCGGGTTCCGCGGAGCGGCTTTGATCTTTCTTGCAGGCACCTCCGGCACTTCGCCATACTCCATGCCTGACGCGATGCTTACTGCCGCTACCTCAAGAAGCACTCTTGCCTGCGTAGAATATCTGGCGTCATTCACAGCTTTCGCCAGCGTGATGATTGCACGGTTTATCTCCTCCAGCTTCAATTCCGAAGACTGCTGTTTCAGAAGCTGTATATTCTCGGATGACAGGTTCAGCATGTCTTCCGGGTCTTCCACATATTTGGCGATAAGGAGATTCCGGAAATAGCTCATCCAGTCTTTCATTATCTGCTTGACATCCTTACCCTCAGAAAGGGCCTTGTCGATGAGGACGAATGCTCCTGACATGTCGCCGCTCATAACGTCGCGCGTCAGCTCCATGTAGAACTCTTCCGACACGGCGCCGAGAAAGTCGAGCACGATGTCTCTTGTAAGCTTCTGCTCGCCTGACGACAGGCACTGCTCCAGTATGCTCAGTGAGTCTCTGACCGAGCCGTCGGCGTTGGATGCAAGAAGCCTGAGCGCGTCGTCAGCGATGCTGACGCCTCTCGACTCGCAGATGTCCTTCATGTGCTTAGCAAGTATCGACTGCGGCACGCGCTTGAAGTCCAGACGCATGCATCTAGAAAGCACTGTCTGCGGAAGCTTTTCCGGGTTAGTCGTCGCAAGGATGAATATCACGTTTTCCGGCGGTTCTTCCAATGTTTTCAGAAGTGCGTTGAAAGCGCCGGTCGAAAGCATGTGCACCTCGTCTATGATGTACACTTTCGTACGGCCTACTGCCGGCGGATAGTTCACGCTTTCCCTGAGCTCTCTTATGTTGTCGACACCGTTGTTTGACGCAGCGTCTATCTCTATCACATCAACAAAAGTCCCATCCGCGATCGCCTTGCATGTATCGCATTCGCCGCACGGACGTCCTTCAACATCAGGCACTTCGCAGTTCACTGCTTTGGCAAGGATCCTTGCAGTTGTAGTCTTGCCTGTTCCTCTTGTCCCCGTGAACAGATATGCGTGACTGACGGTTCCCGTCGCTACCTGATGCTTCAGGATCTTGACGATACTGTCCTGTCCGAGGATCTCTGAAAAGACCTCCGGCCTTGTTTCTCTGTACAGTGCTTTATATTTCATATCTACACCACTTGACGTACAACAACCTGCCGCCGGCCGTTATGTTTTTCAGAAAACGCGTTACGACCCAGGGCGGCTCTTATAAAAAATCTGCCCTTTAATAGCTCCGCATGACGTTGGAGAAGGCTTATCTGCGGCACATAAGAACTTCCGCTTATTGCTGCTTCCTTCCGG
>CAYMBU010000094.1:0-6069 GCA_964388765.1 uncultured Eubacterium sp. | reverse complement strand
TTGTGATCTTGTAGATCTAGGATCCGCCGTAGACCAGGTCCATGGCGCTCATGAGCTTTGCTGTAGCAGCAGCGACCTCGCCGATGATTCCTCTGGTCATCCACTGGATCTTTGCACAGTCTGTCTTGTCTGAAAGAACAAGATTTCTGAACTCGCCGATGGTCAGTTCTTTCAGAGCTTCATAAGTTCTCTGATTCATTCCATCAAGCTCAGTTCTGGTGACTTCGTCCTTTTCCGCAGGAACTGCAGGATGCTCTACGATATCACCGACCGTGAGTTCGGACAGAACAACTTTCGCCGCAACTCTCTCAGTCTCGTCCGCAGCCGCGATACCCTGCAGTCTGTCTGCAGATTTCGGCTCGTTCGCCTTGGCCAGCACATCATTAATGTCCTTAAATGAATAGCTGACACCGTTCAATGTTGTGCGTAGTTTCATTCCTTCCCACCTTTCTTGAACTGTTTTTCAGGTTCGGACCGGTATTTCCGTCATACCCGGCCCAAAGAAAACTACTATAGTTGCTTTTTTCTGCCTCCCGCAAGAAGCACTTCATACACGATCCTGGCTGCGTCGCCTTCATCGTATCCGTGCTTTCCCGCAAGCGACAGGATATATTCGCCCGCGCCTTCTTTCGAAAGCCCGAGTGTATCCATGACCACGTGCTCCGCGAAGCTCATATTCTTGTCTTTCGCGAAGCTCTCTTCTGATTCCCGGAGCTCTGCCTCCAGCTCCTGCATATGCGTCTTCCTCGCGGCATCAAGCATCAGCCCGGGTATCAGCTCCCTTTCTGTAACAGGCCTTGTAAGGAACACATCCACCGCTCCGGCAAGGTCGCTGTTGAGCTCATCCGTCCACGCGTCGACGATAACGGATATAGTGGCATACCTGCAGTGCTTCGTCACATAATCCAGAGCAGCAGAAAGGTCCAGCATGTTGTTCCCTGTCTCAGCTATGAGCACGACCCTGTCATTTTTCAGAGCCATGAGCACCATCTCGAGGGTGTTTTCCGCGGCAGAAACATCCGCGGCTCCCGATGCTTTGATAATATCGCAGAGTTTCCTGCTCTCTTTTTTATCCCTGACCGTTACTATGACTTTTACATCTTCCAGCGGATCTTTCATTTGCTCTGCCGCTCCTGTATCAGACTATGAAATCGAAACTCTCTACTGTCCCCTCGCTGCCCGAGCTCACCTTGAACACACCGTTCAGCTTATCCTGCACGATAGTCCTGATTATCGCAAGGCCGTGCGAGCCGTTCGTATCTCTATCCGGATCAAATCCGACGCCGTCGTCTCTGTATATTATCTGTGACGTCAGATACCCCTGCTTTATCTCAATAGAGATCTTACCTGATTTTCTTCCGCTGAAAGCATACTTTACCGAATTGCAGATAAGTTCATATATCACAGATATGATGGAATGACACGGCTCGTCAGCGACTTCTACATCGTCTCCTGTTACAGATATGGAAATGTTTCTCTCCCCTGTGACAAGGTCCATCTTATTCAGGAACACATATTCAAGCGCGTGCCTTATGCCTATGGTCCCGCCGCTCTGCAGTTTCAGCTCGGTGATCGACATTAGCATATCTATCCTGTCGACCATCTGGCTGTATGCTTCATATTCTTCCCGGTCCTCTGTATTCTCAGCTTTTCTGCCTGCGAACTCCTTGAGGAACATGAGGCCGTTCTTCATGGAGTGACGTTCCTCATGCAGCCTCAGATCCAGATCATGTATCTTCTCTCTTGACTTTTCCCCCTGTGTTATATCGTCAAGGATGATCGCGCACTTCACATCGGCTTTGTTTATGTCTATCATCCTGCCGTCCAGGGTATATCCTCTCATCTGGAATCGGTATCTTCCTCCGGAATCGTTCCCGAGGATATTATGGATCTCCATACCGAACACTTTCCCGACGTATCCGAGCTCCTTGAATATACCTGTCGCGAAAGAATTACAGTAGCAGATACTGTTTTCTGTGTCGACAAGTATGAGGCCCTCGTTCATCTGATCTATGATCGATGTAAGCTCTTTAATGTCCAGCCTGAGCTCACGGTCATCCGATACATCCTGTCCGCTGTCTTCTATCTCCTGCTTCTCATACAGCTTCTCATATATGAGCACAGCGACGGTCTTGTTCCGGTGCTTGATCGGATATACCTGCTGTATCATGACCCTTTCAGAGATCACTTCTTCTCCGGTCACGTTCCTGGTCGGGATCCCCGTTACAAAAGTCCTCGCGACAGCAGGCTCGTTCTTGGTATACATGATCTTGCCGAAGAGCGGCTCCGTATAGATCGTGCCCCTGGATTCAGGGAACGCTTCTCCGACTATGATCATCGACTTCCCGGTAAATGTCATACAGTCGATATACACATTCGCCTGTTCTCTTTCGGCAAGCATCTGAAGTTCATCCAGGAAAGGATAGATCTCCTCTATCTCCTCGTCCCGGAGAGTCGTATATTTAGCGCAAAGCTCTTTACATTCCTCAATAGTATTTGCCATCTGAATCTCCGTCAGCGATCCTGGTATTTCGCTATGACTATCTCTGCTATATCCGCCATGGAAGTGTTCCTTTCCTTGCTGAGGCTCCGGATATATCCGTATGCGTCGGCCTCGCACAGATTATGCCTCTCCATGAGCAGCAGCTGTGCCTTCTCTATGGTCTCTCTTGTCCTGATACGCTTGTTTATGTTCGCGACTTTCCTGTTCATATCGTAGAGATCTCTGCTCTTCCTGAGACAGCTCTCTATAGTAGGAATAAGAACGTCAGGCGATATCGGCTTGGTAATATATCCCGCGGCACCGGTGTCGATGGCTCCCTGTATGTATTCCGCGTCGTCAAAAGATGTCAGGACGATCACACACTTGGCCAGGTTGTTCTCAGTAAGCTCTTTAGTCGCCGTAATACCGTCCATCACAGGCATCTCGATATCCACTATGACAATGTCGGGATTCTTCTCCCTGCACAGTCTGACCAGGTCCAGCCCGTTCGACGCATCACCGATCACATCATATCTGGTCCCGTCAAGCAGGTCTCTGAGCGCGTCTGTAATAAACGTATCGTCATCACATACGATGACTGTAAGTCTTTCTTCCGGTTTCATTTTTAATAAAAAGGGGCACACCAAAAGACTTTCCTTTTGAATGTGCTCCGTTGTATCATTTCCGCTATATGCGAGGATCCGTTTCCTTCGCATGAGCACACTATAACGCGTGCTCTATTTCTTAATTATTATTATATTATATGCCTTTTCACATGTCAATGAACAAAACAGTCTGAAAAGCCTTTTTGTTGTGGTATAATTCTTTCAGGAAACAATACAGGACCCGGAGGTAACCAACAGTATGGAATACACATACAATACACATGGGACATGTTCCCAGAGAATAGATTTTGATATGGACGATGAAGGGAAAGTCACCAACATCAGCTTCCTCGGCGGATGCAACGGCAACCTGAAAGCGATATCGAAGCTCGTCGACGGATGGACAGCCGACGAGATAGCTGACAAGCTCCTGGGAAACACCTGCGGACCGAGAGCAACTTCCTGTGCGGATCAGCTCGCGAGAGCCGTCATGCTTGCGCAGGAGAGGCAGCAGGAACAGGCAGAGAAAAACGCCGCTGAATAGCAGAAAACAACGCAGCCAGACGGCGGGAACAACGCAGCCAGACGGCAGGAAGAAAGCAGATCCGATGTCAGGATACAAAGCAAATTACCACACTCACACAACTTACTGCGACGGTGAGAACAGTCCAGAAGAGATAATTTCCGAAGCTGTACGGCTCGGAATGACGGAACTTGGCTTTTCAGGCCATTCGTATACTCCGGCAGATGAAAGCTACTGCATGTCCAGAGAAGGCATGCGGGAGTATTTCGATGAGATCGGGACGCTGAGAGAAAGATATGCCGGGAAGATCAGGATCCTCCGCGGTATAGAGATGGATTACTTCTCCGATCCGGAGGACTACAGATACGACTGGGATCACATCATCTGTTCATGCCACTACATAAAAAAAGACGGGGATATCTTCCCTGTCGATGAATCTCAGGACATCCTGACAGACGCCTGTATCAGACACTACGGCGGCGATATCTATTCCCTGATCGCCGATTACTATACAGAAGCCGGCAATTCCGCCGACGTCGTCCGCGCGGGATGTATAACGGCTGAATCTTCAGCAGACGCAAAACTCGTGATCGGGCACTTTGATCTCATAACCAAATTCAATGAAGGCGGAAAGCTTTTCGATGAATCCGATCCGCGCTATGAGACCGCCTGGAAATCCGCGCTCGACCGCCTTTGCGGTACGCATGGAGACGATATCGTCTTTGAAATAAATACAGGCGCTGTATCCCGCGGCTGCAGGACAGCGCCATATCCATCTGTACCAATATTGAAAGAACTCGCGCGGAGAGGCTGCAGAGTCATACTATCAAGCGACTCGCATGATAAGTCTACTCTTCTGTATTGCTTAGTTGAGGCTGAGCGGCTTGCTGAGGAGGCAGGGCTCAGACTTCTCCGGACACTCTGACACGTCCGTTTCCGGAGCGCTACGACGTCATATGCTCCTGCTTGACCTTGTGGTCGATCACGTGACGCGACGCAAGCTCCTTACGGATGTCGTCTATGGATATCCCCATCTCGATCATCATGACCATCACGTGGTAGCAGAGATCCGCGACCTCGTATATGGTCTCTTTTTTATCGTCTGCCTTTGCGGCGATGATGACCTCGGTGCTTTCCTCTCCGACTTTCTTCAGTATCTTGTCGATTCCTTTATCAAAAAGATACGACGTGTACGAGCCTTCCTGAGGATCTGTCTTTCTGCCCGCGATGAGGTCCATAAGATCGTCCATTGTGAAGTCGCTCAGCTCGTCGCTCTCCCATACCGGGTTGAAGAAGCATGACTCAGAGCCTGTGTGGCACGCCGGGCCGTCTTTCTCAACTATCACCTCGAGTGTGTCGAGATCGCAGTCAGCTGTTATGCTTACGATGTGCTGATAGTTCCCGCTTGTCTCACCTTTAAGCCATAGCTCCTGCCTTGACCTGCTCCAGAAGCATGTAAGCTTCTTCTCCATTGATATCTTCAGGCTCTCTTTGTTCATGTACGCGACCATGAGAAGCTTGTGGGTGCCTGCCTCGACAACTACTGCCGGGATGAGTCCCTTTTCGTCAAACTTCAAAGTATCTATATCAAATTCTTCATTTATCTCTGTCATTGTTCTCTCCTGTATCTATCCGGCTGTGCCTATATCCTTACCGGGATCCCGTTTGCCGCAAGTTCTTTCTTAAGGTCAGGTATCGCAACCTCGCCGAAGTGGAATATCGATGCCGCAAGTCCCGCATCTACCTTCGGAAGTGTCTTGAACAGGTCAACAAAATCCTGAATGCATCCTGCTCCGCCTGAAGCAATAACAGGTACGTCCACCGCGTCAGTAACTGCCTTCAGCATATCAAGGTCGAATCCGCCTTTGACGCCGTCGGTATCTATCGAGTAGAGCACGACTTCGCCTGCTCCGTTGTCAACGCAACTTTTGATCCAGCTGACCGCCTCCATGCCGGTGTTTTCGCGTGCTCCCCTTGCAAACACACGATATACTCCGTCTATCTTCGCGACGTCGGCAGATATGACGACGCACTGGTCGCCGTATTTCTCCGCGGCGCGGGGGATTAGGTCAGGGTCTCTTATCGCGCCCGAATTCACGCTCACTTTGTCCGCGCCGCACTTCAGCACACGGTC
Source organism: uncultured Eubacterium sp. (assembly GCA_964388765.1). GTDB lineage: Bacteria > Bacillota > Clostridia > Peptostreptococcales > Anaerovoracaceae > Aminicella. Next base: position 325 of record CAYMBU010000094.1, on the reverse strand, counting down.
AAAGTCCTCTATCGTCGATATCCCGCCTCCAACGGTCAGCGGTATGAATATCTTTGATGCGACTTCCGTCAGTATATCCGTGAAGAGCTTTCTGCCTTCAGCCGACGCCGTGATATCGTAGAACACCAGCTCGTCTGCGCCGCTCCTGCTGTAATAGTCGGCAAGCTCGACCGGCGAGTTCACGTCGTTCAGTCCCTGGAATTTCACGCCCTTCACCACGCGTCCATTCTTTACGTCAAGACACGGTATTATCCTCTTGGTTAACATTTATTCTCCTATAAAAAGTCAAACAGTTTTAAGCTGTCTGTTCTGTTTTCCCTCGTAT
>CAYMBU010000093.1:0-6226 GCA_964388765.1 uncultured Eubacterium sp. | reverse complement strand
TGCCTCGCTATCATGAACACACTCTACACAGAGTTTGGCGACAGCAAGTACAGACCATCCATCCTCCTCAAGAAGATGGTAAGAGCCGGAAAGCTCGGAATGAAGACAGGCGCTGGATTCTACGATTACAGCAGATAGTCGTTCGTACACGGCAGACAGTCTTTAACGCGGAACACCGCATTCATTCAATTACGCGGAACACCGCATTCATTCAACAGCAAAACCCTCACGGGACGCCGTGGGGGTTTTTATTTGGGTTTACTCATTTGAAGTGCTTTCGTATGAAAATAATCTTTCTTTTCCCCGCCGCTTTTTTTCTTTGCTTTCTGTATTGACATTATATGGTAAAAGCAATACTATGCCCTCGCAATGGAAATGTGCGCAGTATGGTAAAAAAGAAAGGCGGAGGAATATGCTGAAATCAGCGATAAAACAGCAGATAAACAGCGAGCTGAAGAGGATAGACACGCTGATCCGTTTCACTGAACGCAGACTGGGGAGGATCAGCTTTAAGCCTGAGGGCACTCTGGTGTGCCAGCATCCCTCAGAAAAAACGATTCTGTACTATGAAAATGTTTTTGATAACGGCAAGAGCACACGCACAAAGCTTGGAGGCCCAGATGAGAAAGCAGTGCAGGACCATAAGCGGCTTCGGTTTTACCGGGAGCGCCTTAAACGTCTGCGGGAAGACCGGAAGATCCTTGCGCGCGCCGTATCCGGACTTGAAGATTCTTCAACAGAAGCGGTACATGATTCACTGCCCGATTCATACAAATGTCTGCCGGATGATTGCTTTGCCGACGACGAGCAATCTGAGCTGAAGAAATGGGTGCGTGATAAATATCAGAGGAACACATATGAGCTTCCAGACAATCCGAACATTGCGTGCGATGGAACCGAAACAAGATCAAAGGGCGAGACTATCATATACGACGACCTGTATTATTCAGGACTCGTATTTATGTATGACTCGTATCAGAAATGGCGTGGCAAAAGCGGTACGGTCCACGGCATCTCGCCGGATTTCCTGTTTAAATGCAAAGACGGCACTCTGCTTGTGTGGGAACATCTGGGACTGCTTGGAAATGGGCAGTATTCAGACAATACACTTGAAAAGCTGAACAAATATCTGGATTGCGGCTTCACGGCCGGCGAGAATCTGTTCATTACAAGCGACAATATTGATGGAAACACGAACGAGCTTGCGATCCTTGATACACTGGAACAGATAGAACGGCGCATCGATGGCACAGATCATAAAAGTAAAAGGAAAAGATGGGTTGAGCAAGTATAGCCGAAAATCGGCGGCGTCGTAAATTGACTTTACAGCGAGGTTTTGCGTTTAGCCGATAGATTAATCAAAAGCCGCGGGAAATCGGATTTATACAAATGTGCTCATCAAAGCCCCAAAGCCATACAAATCAAAAGAAATAGTCGTTTTTGTATAAAAAAGACCCGCCAAAAAGGCAAAAAAAGCATGGTTTCATATACAAATAGGATGGTTTCTCATGGTTACTGATACAAATCAAGAGATTATATCGTATTTGTATAATTGATGTATTAGTGATTTACGTTTAGTTGACTATACTTGAACTGATCTCTGCTGAATTCGCATATCGCAGGTCATGATCTGCAGTGAAGTTTGACATACATCGGGAAATATAGTAAATTAGTAGCGTAGTTTGAGTCAATTGTCACTTTTGTTTGAATCAATTGCCATAATACCTGTATGGCTATGTGCCGGTTGATCAGCCGGCAGAATTCCAGACACCCGAAAGATAATTGAATAATATTGGAAATATAATTTGTGTTATTTTATGTGGCAAATGCCGCCATTGCGGGTAAACACATTATAGACAGAAAGGAAAGGCGCGTTCTGCGCCGGTAATCACATGCCAAGAAAAAAGAAAGAAGACGCAGCTGAAGTCAAGGCTGCGGAAACAGAAGAAAAAACGGCAGCAGCCAAAGAGGCTGCAGAAGAAGAGATCATGGAGGTCCCTGACGATTTTGAGTCCAGCTATCCTGAAGGCAGAGATTCATTGGGGGCTTTCGCAGGCCTGTCGACCGGAGGGATCCCTTCGGCAGCAGCACTTAATGCAAAAGCTTCGTCCGGAAACGGTACAGGCAGTAAAGTGTCCGACGAACAGGCTGAGCATGAGAAGAAAATGAAGGAAGTTGAGGAAAGGCTCAGAGCGTCAGGCGCTCTGAATAAGTTCAAGGAGCCTCTTAAGCCGCTGACCGATGAGGAGGTGGCAGCAAAAGAGGAAGAACGGCTGAAGCGCCTGAAAGCGATCAGAGAAAATGCTGCGAAAACTTCCGGAACGGATGTTGAAGATATGCCGTCCGCCGGTAAAGAGACTTCATACGCAGAGGACGCTGAGTCTGAAAACGCTGCGGTTGAAGAGACGGCAGAAGGAACATCCGCAAAGCCTCAGAAAGAGAATAACAAATATGATGTCACAGGGATACTTGATATCGCAGACGGCGGTTTCGGATTCCTGAGATTTGACAACTTCCTTACAAGCAGCAAGGATGTATATGTTTCGCCGACACAGATCAGGAGATTCAACCTGAAGACGGGCGACGAGATATTCGGTATCGCGCGTCCGCCTAAGCAGGGCGAGAAATTTGGCGCTCTGCTCTTTGTCACGACTGTGAACGGCGATGACCCGGGCTCAGCGATCAAGCGTCCGAGATTTGAGGACCTCACGCCTATATTCCCGACGGAGAGGCTTACGCTTGAGACTACCAGACAGCAGCTCGCGACCCGACTTATTGATCTCATCGCGCCGATCGGCAAGGGCCAGAGAGGGCTTATCGCCGCGCCGCCTAAGGCCGGCAAGACGACACTGCTGAAAAACATAGCAAACGCTATCGAGAGCAAGTATGACGATATCGACCTTATAGCGCTGCTCATAGATGAGCGCCCGGAGGAAGTCACAGACATGAAACGGTCACTGAACGGGGGCCAGGTCATATTCTCGACTTTTGACGAGCAGCCAGAGCACCACGTCAAGGTGGCGGAAATGGTGCTTGAGAGAGCGAAGAGACTTGCTGAGCACGGCCATGACGTCGTTATCATGCTCGACAGTATCACGAGACTTGCAAGAGCATACAACCTTGTTGTCCCTGCTTCGGGAAGAACTCTTTCGGGAGGACTTGATCCGGCAGCGCTGTTCGGGCCTAAGCGCTTTTTTGGTGCCGCGCGCAATCTGGAGGAAGGCGGGAGCATAACGATACTTGCAACAGCTTTGATAGACACCGGAAGCCGCATGGACGACATGATATTCGAGGAATTCAAGGGAACAGGAAACATGGAGCTGCATCTGTCGAGAGAGATGCAGGAGCGCAGGATATTCCCGGCTATCGATATCAGCAAGTCAGGTACGCGCCGTGAAGAACTCCTGATGACACAGGACGAGCTCGGCGCGATATGGACCATGCGCAAAGCGATGGCCAGCAAGCCTTCGTCAGAGGTCACGGAGGAGATCATAGACAATCTGGCCATGACCAAATCAAACGAGCAGTTTATTGCAGTAATAAAGAAAGTATTCGCATAAAGAAAGAAAACAAGTATGGATTTCAGTAAGATATTTATAAAAGACGCCTGCCCGACAAAGACGGGAGGCCAGGCTGTAATGGAGGGAGTAATGATGCGCGGCCCTGAGAGGACTGCTGTAGCAGTTCGCCTTCCGGACAACAGGATATTCCTGAAGACTGAGAAAAACCCGGCCCGCTCGCAGGTCGCGAAGCTTCCGTTCATACGCGGCATCGTTTCGTTCGTCGCATCTCTCTTCCTCGGAACAAAGATCCTGACATACTCGGCCGACGTATTGGAGTATTTCACTGAAGAGGAAGATCAGGAAGAAGCGGCAGAAGAAGAGAAGCCGGGATTTCTCGAGCGGACATTCGGCAAAAAAGCCGCCTGGAACATTCTGATGGCGGTGTCAGTCATCGTGGCAATAGTGCTGTCGATCGGGGTCTTCGTGCTCCTTCCGACTGTCATCGTAAACCTACTTTCAGGCATGATCAAAAGCGTGATCCTGCTTAATCTGATCGAAGGCTGCCTCCGTATCGTCATGTTCATCGGCTATATCGCGGTCATCTCAAATATGAAAGATATACGCCGTGTGTTCGAGTACCATGGCGCCGAACATAAAACGATCCACTGCTTCGAGAACGGCAAGGAGCTCACACCGGAGAACGCGAAAGAATTCGTGCGCCTTCATCCGAGATGTGGGACAAGCTTCCTTATGTTCGTCATGGTGATAAGCCTGATACTGTTCTCGCTTTGCGGCTGGCCGAATCTGACGATGAGGATAGCGTCAAGACTCCTGCTGATACCGGTGGTAGCTGCGGTCTCATTTGAGATCCTTCAGTGGGCAGGGCGGTCCAACAACAGGTTCGTTGAGATCGTGAGCGTGCCGGGGCTTCTGCTCCAGAAGCTCACAACGAGAGAGCCTGACGCGTCCGAGCTTGAGGTGGCGATAGTATCGATGAAAGCTGTTCTTGTGCCACCGGAGACACCACTGTTCGAGGGGATCACCAACACAGACGCCGAGCCGGTGGAGCCTATGACTATCGACAGAGACGCCGCAGGAGCCGCGGGATCAAAATCCGCAGGAGCCGTGGCGGGCGATGCGCCGAAGGATGAGTCAGAAGACTCGGCAGAATGATATGACTGTAAGAGAATTAATAAAAAAAGGACAGGAGAAGCTTGAAGCTGCTGGTAAAGATGGAGCGTCGTTCGACGCCAGAACGCTCCTGTCTTTTGTTATGGATATCCCGTTCCGCGACATAGCTGTACACTACAGCGACGAGCCATCAGACAAACAGGCGTCAGAGTTTCTTGACCTGATCGGAAGAAGGCTCAGCGGCGAGCCTCTTCAGTACATTACAGGCGAGCAGGAGTTCATGGGACTTGACTTCCATGTAGACGAGCGTGTGCTCATACCCAGACTGGACACGGAGATCCTCGCTGAAGAGGCTGTTGAATATGTACGGCAGGAACTGGCGGGAAAACATCAGACATCTTCTGCAGGCATGAACGGGCTGCAAGGCCCCTTTACTGTACTTGACCTGTGCTGCGGAAGCGGCGCCATAGGCCTGTCAGTCGCAAAGCTTGCGGTCTCGGGCAGCGGTCAGGATGATGGTGAAGTCAAAGTGGTCCTTTCTGATATAAGCAGAGACGCACTTGAAGTGGCAAGAGGGAATGCAGAGTCGCTTGGCGTTGCTGACATGACAGACTTCGTACAAAGCGACCTGTTCGAGGATATCGGTGATATGCAGTTTGGCCTCATAACAGCCAACCCGCCGTATATCAGGTCTGAAGTTATAGACACACTCGACTGCGAGGTGAAGAACTGTGAGCCGAGGCTGGCGCTGGATGGCGGCAGTGACGGTCTGGATATATACCGCCGCATCATATCAGAAGCGCCGGACCATCTTGAAGCAGGCGGGCGGCTCATGATGGAGATAGGCTTTGATCAGGCAGAAGATATACGGCGGCTTCTTGAGGAAGACGGAAGATACTCCGGTATCACGATCAGAAAAGATCTTGCCGGGCTCGACCGCGCGGTTATCTGTACCGTGTAAATGTGTTCCGGCACGCCCCTTTGCCGATGTATGACCGGAAAGCCGGAATACCTGAAAACACATAAAAACACACCTTGACGCAGCTTGCGTTGCTGTGTTATTATATTCAAGTCGCACCGGGCGGCATATCGAATCCGTTCCGGCGGCAAATAGATCAGGCATTGAAGACAGCTTTGTGGTGTCACATGGAGCTCTCCGGTAAGGGTGAAGATCATATCGGGGTTTGCGGCACGGGGGCGTCTTCGGTGAGACACCTGTGAAGAAGGAGGATATAAGCATGAAGGAAGGAATCCATCCTGAATATGTGGAATGTAAAGTAACTTGCGCATGCGGCAACACATTTATGACAATGTCCACCAAGCCGGAAATGAAGCTTGATGTATGCTCACAGTGCCATCCGTTCTTTACAGGTCAGCAGAAGTTCATCAGCGCAGGCGGACGCGTTGAGAAGTTCAAGAATAAATATGGCCTTAAATAACAGCCACATAAATAAGAAGAAGGAACTGTCTGTACGGCAGTTCTTTTTTTGCGCTGTTTATGATAAAATATATTGTGGCGGAATGGTGCAAACATGTTGGACCGTGCCGCTTCAGCATGTATATGCAGGCTAGTTATATAAGGAGGCATGATA
>CAYMBU010000092.1:0-6244 GCA_964388765.1 uncultured Eubacterium sp. | reverse complement strand
GTATTATTTAAATGTAGAAAGATAATACACGGGGGCTGGAATAACAGATAAATTGTGTTGAAACGAGACGTTAACAGTTGTATAATACTAACCGATAAAAACGCAGCTATATGATCCGACACTGCCGGTAGATTATGACATATGATTGAATCAGGAGCAACAGGTCAGGTAATATAGGTAGTTTTGATATATGGAATAAGTATGAAAACGTTTTCGTAACATGATCACAGATAAAGACGGAAAAAGGCAGATCTATACTGACGGTGATCTGACGCATCTGAAGAAAGAATATCTTCTGAAGATCATCAAGCGGCAGAGTGAAGAGATAGACAGGCTGAGGTCGGGAGAGACAGGTCCAGGGATCATGGAGAATGATCCAGTCCCTTCACAACAGGAAGCAGAAGCGTCATATGAAAAAGCCAGATACAGAAACAGGTTTATCAGATCTGTAATGAGTACTGCGGGGATACTTCTGGTAGTTGCGGCCGCCACGGTTCTTGTAGCTGTACTGCTGCTGCCTGTGCTGAAGATCTACGGTCAGTCAATGAACGGCACGCTGAAGTCGGGAGAACTGGTTATCTCGGTAAAGGGAGCATCGTTCGATACGGGGGATATAATTGCTTTCTACTATAATAACAATATACTGGTAAAGCGTGTGATAGCCGTATCGGGAGACTGGGTCGATATTGACCTGAATGGAAACGTGTTTGTTAACCAGAAGGAAATAGACGAGCCTTATATCGAAGAGAAGGCTTTCGGAGAACCGACAGTTGATTTTCCATATCAGGTGCCGGATGAAAGGGTATTCGTCCTGGGAGACAACAGAAGCGTTTCGATCGACTCCAGACATACTTCGGTCGGATGCGTAACATCGGAGCAGATAGTAGGAAAGATAGTGTTCCGAATATGGCCGCTCAACAGGATCGGACCGGTCCATTAAAAAAGAAAAAATCAGATCAATGACGATTACTGAGACGGTTTACATGATAAAGTGGAACTGTATGCAACATATGATGTTTAATAACAGGCTTCTGCTTGTTAATTATATGCGACTTAATGTCACAGCTGATCAAAAGGCCGAAAGGTCAAAAATATTCCCTATTTGGGAGAGGGGAAGTACAAATTGATGAAGACTATGAAGAAAATGATGGCCCTGGTACTGTCGGTTCTGATGGTACTCGGAACAACGATGGTAACATCGTTCGCAGCAGATGAAACGTTTACTATCACTATCAATAAGGACAGCTCCGATCATGCTGCTCATACCTACGGAGCATATCAGCTGTTTAAAGGTGATCTCACTGAGAAAGATGGTAAAACTATTCTTTCGAATATTCAGTGGGGTGATAACCTGAACGGTGCAACACTTATAACAGAGCTGAACAAACTTGATGGATTCAATCTGCCGGTTGACGCTACAGCCAAGCAGGTAGCCAAAGTTATAAGCGATAAGAATTACAGTACGGACAGCGCAGGAGCAAAGGCGCTTGCTGAAACAGTAAATAAAGCTTTAACAGGGGGTCCAAAGGGCACAGCATCAGTAGCGGCAGCTGCTGCGAGCGGAACGATATCAGGCCTTGCAGCAGGTTACTATCTCGTAAAAGATACAGCGGCTGTTACCGGCGAAGGCGCAAGCACAAAGTACATTCTAGAAGTTGTTAAAAATGTTACCGTATCAGAGAAAGCCGGTGTTCCAACTGTTGACAAGAGGGTAGGAACTGATAATAAGAAAGTTGCTGACTATAGTATTGGCGATGATGTGCCATACACGATCACTGGAACACTTCCGACTGCGTTTGACAGATATGAATCATATAAAACATTCACATTTACATATACGATGTCTGCCGGACTTACTCCTCCTGCAATAAATGCTGTAAAAGTAAAAATCGGTCAGGATGACATCACTTCACTTTTCGATGTGGCGCTCAACGGCCAGGTACTCACGGTAACGTTAAAGAGTAATGTCGATCTCAAGACTGCAGTGCATGGCAGCAGCAACACAAAGTTTGCAGCCGGTGATCAAATCATCGTAAGCTATAATGCAAAGCTTAATGACAGTGCCAAAATAGGCGGATCAGGAAACGATAATACAGCAACGCTTACATTTTCAAACAACCCTAACAGTGGCGGCGAAGGAGAAACAGGTACTACCCCAGGGGATACAGCAGTTGTATTCACATACAAGATCATAGCAGATAAGGTCGAGCCTACAGATGACGCTGCTATCAATGAAGAGGCATATAGTGCGCTCACAGATGATCAAAAGAAAGATTACGTTAAGATCGGCAATGAATATCAGAAAGTAAAGCCACTTGCCGGCGCAGGATTCACGCTGTATAAGGCAGACGGTACTACTGTAGTTAAGGAAATAGCTGCCGGCGATACAACATCATTCGAATTCAAAGGTATTGACGCGGGCACATATGTACTGAAAGAAACTACTGTGCCCGGCGGATATAATAAAGTCAATGATATCACTATTACAGTTACAGCTGAATATGATGAAACCAAGAAGCCTCCTGAAATAACGAATCTTACATGTACGCCTGATGACTTTGTGGCTACGGCTGCAACCGGTACAGTACAGGGTAAGATCCTGAATGAGAAGGGGTCTGAGCTTCCATCGACCGGTGGTATGGGGACAACGATCCTTTACATAATCGGTGGTGCTTTGGTAGTTATCTGCGGCATAATGCTTGTGGCTAAGAAAAAAATTGATAAATAGTGTAAAAGGAGCCTGTTGACACATGCTGAAATGGATAAAGAAAAATCTGTTTACAGTTGTCATGTCAGCGGGTCTTCTGGCCGGCATAGGGCTTCTTTTATATCCTTCAGTAGCAAACTACTGGAACTCTTTTCATCAGACACGCGCCATTATGGGATATCAGGAATCTGTATCCAATATGACCACGGAAGATTACAAGCTCATTCTTAAAGAGGCGAGGGCATACAATAAGCAGCTTGCCGGTACCGGAATCATCTGGAAGATGAATGAGAGTCAGAGGAAAGAGTACAATTCGAAGCTGAATATCGACGGGACTGAGGTAATGGCGTACATCAGCCTGCCTAAGTTCCATATAAAAGTCCCTATCTATCACGGTACTGATGAGTCGGTACTTCAGATAGCGATAGGACATATAGAAGGATCTTCGCTTCCTGTAGGCGGAAAGAGCACGCATTGCCTGATATCAGGACATAGAGGACTTCCGTCGGCAAGATTGTTTACAGACCTTGATAAAGTGAAGGAGGGAGACACCTGGACGATCACGACTTTGAATGAGACGCTGACTTATGAATGCGATCAGATCAGGATCGTGGATCCGGATGACATCTCCGGACTGAACATAGTCGAAGGCAGGGATCTGTGCACGCTGATAACATGTACGCCGTACGGCATCAACACGCACAGACTGCTGATCAGAGGACACCGTATACCTAACGCTGACGGAGCCGCTGATCTTACGGCGGACGCGATACAGATAGAACCTGTCTATGTCGCGCCTGTCATGGCTGTACCGGCATTGGCCATATTGCTTATAGTAATGCTGCTTTCAGCAAAACACGCTAAGAGCTTTGACCCGAAGAAGATAGTACAGTCGTATTTTGAAGAAAAAGGTTTTAAAGATGAGAACGTATAACAGAATCATCAGAAATGGAATAGGCTTGATGCTTGCCGTAACGGCTCTTCTTGTTATGCTCGCCCTGGTACCGCAGGATGCTTTTGCTGCGGGGACCGTAACGGTGAAATATGATCCTGAGGCTGAGACAGGCAACACGACTTTCAGCTTATACAAAGTCGGCAGATTCGGTGAGAACGGTACTTTTGCGTTCATCGAACCATTCTCTGACAATATCTCTGAAGTTCCGAATTACAAGATGAAAGACTACGATGATGAGAATGAATGGGCTGAGAAATGGATGGATTCGGCCAATGTCGTAAGCGAGTACATCAAAAATGAAGGAATTAAGCCGGTCGAGGCCAAAACAGTATCGGCGGCAGACAGCGCGAGTGGATTCACTTTTGATACGGTATTAGAAAACGGGTTCTATCTCATCACCGGTACGAGCAGCAAAGCAGAGGATGGAAACGGGAACATAACATACTACTGGCCGAGGCCGATGTACGTGATGGTCCTGAACGACGATCCTTCATATGTTATGAAGCCTGCCAGCGGACTTGCAAGGAGACTTACTGTCGTTAAGCAGTGGGTCGGAGACGAAGACGTCAGGGAACTAGCTAGGCCCGGGAAAGTTACACTGCACAGGACATATGACGGCATGGACAGAGGCGACATCGTTCTTCCTGTCATAGATGAACAGGGAAATGAACAGTGGTTCTTTACATGGGAGACCGAGCAGGGTGAAGAAGACCCGGAGAAATGGGCTGTTACAGAGGATCTGAACGATGAGAGGATAAGGGCCAACTATACGGTGATCGACAGCGACAGATTCACTGAGGGCGCCGGCGCCTGGACGAAGACGATCACGAACACATTCGACAGACAGCAGCTTGAGATCAAAAAGATACTGAAGGATTACATATCGCATAAAGATGCATCAACGCAGGCGTTCCTGTTTGAAGTTACCGGATATATCGGTGGAAGTACTGCGTTCCACAAATTCACGGCGATCACATTCGGAGATGAGTCAGGCGACTCGGACACGACTCTGGTAAAGAACATACCGAGGGACGTAGACAGGATCGTCGTAAAGGAAGTGCAGTCGGGGAATTATAAACCTGAAGGTTCTGCTGAGAAAGAAGCAGAACGTGCAGTTTCAGAAGAAGGCAGACCCATCTGGACCGTAAGCTTTACGAACGTACTTGATAACGACGACACTTTTGATACAGGCGTGATCAACAAGTACAGCATTACCGGAAACGGCGTGTTCAGCTTTGAAGGGAAGACAGGCAGGTAGGAGGTACGTATATGAAGAAATTTGAGAGAAGATCGGTATCGGTACTGCTTGCGGTTGTTCTGATGCTTGTGTTGACACTGGGAACGGCATGGGCATATTTCTCTGCATATGATGCCTTTGTTGGAGGCGCTGTACTTCAGCTTGACGGTCAGACCGAGATCGAAGAGCAGACGACAGACACGTCAAAGACTGTTGTCATAAACAACACAGGGAAATCAGATGTGATCGTGAAAGTGATGATTTACGGACCTGAAGAGATGACGCTTGAAGCTTCTGACGACTGGAAGGTCATCGACAACGGCGACGGCAGCTTTATCGCATATTACAGATCGATACTTCCTGCCGGAGAGTCCACGACTTCCATGACTGCAAAGATCGACGGTGTACCGGTGACGATAGAGAATTCAGACGTAGAGATAATAGTAATGCAGGAATGCGCGATCGCGAGCTTTGATGAAAACAATAAAGTCATAGCTCCCGGGGATTGGGCAGGCTTTCCTGAGATAACTGCGGCATAGGAGGCGAGTGATGAAAGGTAAAAGACACATTTCAAAAGCATCGACAGCACTCGTGCTCGCGGCCGTGCTCTTATTTGCGGCAGGGACCGTGCTCGCGGCGACAGATTCTCCTGACATCCTTGGGAACGACTATAATGCTGAGATCGATATGGCAGATGTAGACATTAAATTACTGGAAAACGGCGGCGATCCGGTAATGTTTGAGAGCGAACCCGCTTTAGGAGAGGTGCCCGAAGGGAAGATCCAGCCAGGAAGAGTATACAACGAAAAGCTGCAGGCCAGGAATACAGGTAAGTACGATGCTGTCGTCCGGATGATCGTGAAAACCTACTGGAGAAATGCAGGGATGAGGAGAGATCCGAAAATGGATCTCGAGCTGATAGAGCTGACATATGGTAATAAAGCATATAACGATGCCGTATGGACTTTGAACGATGAGGAAACGACGGCGGAATCAAAGACATATTATCTTAAAAAGATACTAGGAGCAGGTGAAACGTCGGAACCTCTGGTCGACAGACTGCGTCTGAATAACAAGGTGCTGGAGGAGAAGAATGTTAAGACGGAGCAAAAGGGCAATAAGACTGTATATACGTATGAATACAAGTATAACAGCTATATTCTTTGCCTTGAAGCAGACTGTCAGGCTCTGCAGACACATAACGCAAATGAGGCTATCGTAAGTGCCTGGGGAGTTTGTAACGTAAAATTGTCCGATGGCAGGATAACTGTGAAGTAAGGAGGAAGCACGATGAATAAAAGCATATCAAAGCTCTTCCTGCTGACGGCAGCTATGGCAGTGTTTC
>CAYMBU010000091.1:6065-6258 GCA_964388765.1 uncultured Eubacterium sp. | reverse complement strand
ATTCGGCTGAAGAGAAATGAACGAGTAAGGCCGGCGCGTGTGCGCCGGTCTTTTTATGTCTGCGCCACTACTGTAGAAAATCGGAACCTGCAGGCTCATTTATGTCCAATATGGTACTAAAAAATCCATTATGCTTCCCACACTTACCAGACGAGCCCACAAAGCCATACACAGCATCAGTTTTTGTTGCCGT
>CAYMBU010000091.1:0-5965 GCA_964388765.1 uncultured Eubacterium sp. | reverse complement strand
TCCCCTGCAAAACGTCCTGCGGTAACGGAATTCCGCAAATATTCTTCGTACGGTAACGAAACCCGTGTCACAGCATCAGTTTTTGTTGCCGTTCCCCTGCAAAACGTCCTGCGGTAACGGAATTCCGCAAATATTCTTCGTACGGTATATTAAAGTTGTGATAAGTATTCAGTAGTTTTAAATGAGACACCGCCGCAGGGTGAAGGATGCAGTAACTGTTCTTGACGTATCAGTCGGAATCTGTAATAATAGGTAAGTCCGATTAATTAACGGATCGATAACGGAAACAGCTTAGCTGAATCTAGATCAAGGCTAAGCATAGTTTTTGTACTGCAAAGAGAAGGAAGGCTGCCGTATGGCTGACGAGCTGATGATCCAGTGTGAAGATCTTGTTTACGAATATGCGCGCGAACAACAGGGGCGCACGCAGACATCATCTTCAAGTGCGGATAAAACTGAAGACAGCAGCGCGGCAGACATCGGAACAAATGCCAACGCCGCCACCAGCACGGAAACGGAAGCCGGCAGTTCTGCAGTACGTGCGCTTGACGGTGTCACATTCAATATCAGGAAAGGTGACTTCACCGCCGTGATAGGTAAGAACGGATCAGGAAAGACGACGCTCGCAAAATGCCTGAACGCTTTGTTTCTTCCTACATCCGGGAAGGTACTCGTTGACGGCATGGATACCAGAGACGACGACAAACTGTGGAACATCAGGCAGGCAGCAGGGATGGTATTCCAGGATCCGGACAATCAGCTCGTGTCATCTATCGTGGAAGACGATGTAGCATTCGGGCCTGAGAATCTCGGCCTGCCTCCAAAAGAAATAAGAAAAAGAGTGGACGACGCGCTGAAGCTCGTCGGCATGAGCGATTCTGCAAGAAGAGCGCCTAACATGCTTTCGGGAGGCCAGAAGCAGAGGATCGCTATTGCCGGAGTCATCGCAATGCAGCCAGAGTGTATCATTTTTGACGAGCCTACTGCTATGCTCGACCCGCAGGGCCGCAGGGAAGTCATGGATATAATCACTTCTCTGAAAGAGCAGGGCATTACTATCGTCCTTATCACACATTTCATGGACGAGGCAGTGCGCGCGGACAATATTCTGGTCATGGACCGGGGCAAAGTCGTAAAGGAAGGTACGCCGAAAGAAATATTCACAGACGAAAACGTGGTCAGGTCTTTTGACGCAGATCTTCCGTGCGGCGCGGCTATAGCTAAGAGCCTCAGAGATAAAGGAATGGACGTCCCGGAGGATATAGTGACCGATGAAGAGCTCCTTGACTTCCTGTTAAGCAGAAAGGCCAGGGCCTCTCAAAATATGAAAACCGGGGCTTCCGAGAACGGAGGCGCACAGTAGATGTCTATACAGGTCAGAGACGTTGAATACATATATAACGAAGGCCTGCCGGGCGAGACTGCCGCGCTGAAGGGCGTGAGTTTTGATCTTTATGATGGTGAGATCGTCGGGATCATCGGGCATACAGGGTCTGGTAAGTCCACGCTTCTTCAGCAGCTGAACGGACTCCTTAAGCCGACTTCCGGTACGATAATCGTGAACGGTAAGGACATCACGAGCCAGATGACGATCATGAGCGAGGTGCGCAAGACTGTAGGACTCGTGTTCCAGTATCCGGAGTACCAGCTTTTTGAGGAGACGATCGGAAAAGACGTAGCCTTTGGACCGAAGAACGTCGGCGTCCCGGAAAGCGAGATCGAAGACAGAGTAAGAAAGTCTCTGGAGCTCGTTGGCCTGGACTATGAAGAGATAAAAGACCGCTCGCCGTTCGACCTTTCCGGAGGTCAGAAGAGAAGAGCCGCAATAGCAGGCGTGCTCGCGATGGAGCCGAAGGTGCTCGTGCTTGATGAGCCTACGGCAGGACTTGATCCTGAATCGCACAGCGAGATCCTGGAAATGATCAGGAGGATCCACAGCACACGCGGAGGGATCATCGTTTTCGTTTCACATAACATGGCAGACGTAGCGGATCTCTGTGACCGTGTGATCGTCATGGACAGAGGGTGCATCGTAGCCATGGATACGCCGGAGAACATATTCTGCCAGAGAGCGCTTCTCACAGAGATCGGCCTTGATGTCCCGCCTGTTACCCAGTTCATGTTCAAGCTGAGAGACAGCGGAGCAGGAGTGCGTACTGATGTACTCACGGTAAGCGACGCGGCAGACGAGATAATAAAACTGTTCAGGGGAGGCGATGAGTAATGCTGAGAGATATCACGCTCGGCCAGTATTATGCAGTCGATTCACCTGTGCACAGGCTCGATCCCCGTGTCAAGATAATCGCAGTACTGTTTTATATAATCGAGCTGTTCCTTGTCAGGTCATTCGTCGGTTTCGGAGTGTGCTTCGGCGCGCTTGCGGGCGTTGTGATCATTTCAAAGGTCCCGGTGCGCTTTATACTGCGCGGGCTGAAACCTGTGCTGCTGATCCTGATGTTCACTTTCTTCCTGAACATATTCATGGTACCGGGCACTGTGGTCTGGCAGTTCGGCTTTCTGAAAGTGACGCTTGAAGGCATCAGGCTGGCGGTGTTTATGTCAGTCAGGCTGATCCTTCTGATCATAGGCTCATCGATGCTGACACTCACAACGACGCCGCTGCAGCTGACTGACGGCCTCGAGAAGCTGTTCGGCCCGCTCAGACTGATCAAAGTCCCCACGCACGAGCTCGCGATGACTATGTCGATCGCGCTGAGGTTCATACCTACTCTGCTTGAGGAAACTGACAAAATAATGAAAGCCCAGCAGGCAAGAGGAGCCGACTTTGAGAGCGGCAACTTCATAAAGCGGGCAAAAGCGCTGGTACCGGTGCTGCTCCCGCTGTTTATAAGCGCATTCAGGATCGCTCAGGATCTTTCGTTCGCCATGGAGGCGCGCTGCTACCGCGGCGGCGTCGGACGGACAAGGATGCATGAAATGAAACTCAGAAGTGCTGATGTACTGGCGCTTCTTATCACCGCAGCGTTCTTCGCGTTCATAGTAGCAGAGCGCACTGTGCTGTAGAGACGGCGTCCCTGAAACAGGGGACTGTAGAGCCGCAGCTCCGGAAAGCCGGAGCCTGAGGGAACAGAGTATAAATGATAGGCATATAGAATTATTGCTGGAAAGGTGTATTAAATGCTAGAACAGGGAAAACAGAAATCAACTACCAAAGCTATCGCTCAGGCAGCGGTGATCGCGGCTCTCTATGCTGCGCTCACGGTCTTTATCATGCCTGCCAGCTATGGCGTGATGCAGTTCAGGATATCAGAAGCGCTTACTGTGCTGCCGGCTTTCACTCCGGTCGCGATCCCTGGACTTTTTATCGGATGTGTCGTGGCTAATCTTGTGAGCCCGGTCGGCATGATCGACGTCGTGGTCGGAAGCGCGGCCACACTTATCGCCGCAGTCTGCTCATATCTGCTTCGCGACCATAAGCTGCTCGTACCGCTTCCGCCTGTTATCGCGAACGCGGTATTGGTAGGGCTCGAGCTTTATTATTACTACAACGTGAACTTTTCACTCCCTGCATGCATGTTCTGGGTAGGTCTCGGAGAGGCCGGCGCATGCTACCTCCTCGGTTATCCGCTCATGCTCATGCTTGAAAAGCATAAGAATATATTCGAATAATCATGAGACAGCGTAAGATCAAAAACCTTGATGAGAAGCTGGGATCGCTTTCTTATCTGACAGTGGACGACGGCGCGGCGCTCAAAGGAAAGTGGCGCAGTGTTTTTCCGGAACAAGGCAGTCACAGTGACATAACTGAGCCGGAGCACGGCGGCGCTGAAGATGCGGCACCCGGCAGGCAAAGCAGCTCTGAGGATACAGAATGCGCCGGGAGGCCTTTGTTCGCGGAATTTGGATGCGGCAAAGGAAAGTTCATCGCCAGTATGGCGTCGCTGCACCCGGACAGAGAGTATATCGCTTTCGAGGGGAACCAGAGCGTGGTATGGCACGCCATGCAGAAGGCGGACGCGCAGAAACTGGACAACGTGAAGTTCTGTCCGCATTACATAGACCTCGTCGGGGATCTTTTTGACGACGGAGAGCTGGACGGAGTATATCTAAACTTCAGCGACCCGTGGCCGAAGAGCAAGCACGAGAAGAGAAGGCTCACCGCGGGGTCCAGGCTCAGCGGCTACATACGCGCGGTCAGGCAGGGCGGGACGATAGAGTTCCGTACAGACAACGACGACCTTTTCGATTACACGATGGACAGGATAATGATGGAGAGCGGCATCAGGATCGTCGCAGTCACCAGAGACCTTCACGGAGAGATGGAGCAGGTGGCCGGCAGGAGAGACCTGACGGAGCTTACAGACGCGGGATACGACGACGATGTGCTTGATGAACTGGATACCATGGCGGATCTCAGAGTGTCGAGTGAGTACGAGGACAAGTTTTCCGATACAGGAAAATGTATTAATTATGTACGACTTAAAGTGATTTGACTTGAAACTGCAAAGAAGTTAGTGTATAATATTTCTCAAATATGATTTTTTATAAATGGACAACGGCTTAGGCCGGCAGGTCCGGAGGAGAGGGACAGCATGAGTGAATATATAATGGCAGAACAGAACGGCAGGATCATACCTGAAGAGGACGTGATCTTCGGCATCAGCAACAGAGCTAACAAGATGATCAAAGAGAGAGGCGCCGACAACGTTATCAACGCGACTATCGGCATGCTCCTTGACGATGACGGTAAGCTCATGGTTTTGGATACAGTTGCCGCTATATACCGCACTCTTGATCCGGTCGACTACGCACAGTACGCGCCGATCGGAGGCACGCCTGGATTCCGCAAGGCAGTCCAGCGCGCTGTGTTCAGGAATTATACACCTAAGCGCATCGTTAAGGCTGTGGCGACTCCGGGCGGAACAGGCACTCTTCACAACGCTGTAGCAAACTACAGTAAGGCGGGAGAATGTATCCTTACGAGTGACTGGCACTGGTCGCCGTACAATTCGATTGCGGCAGAGACAAGAAGAGTAGTGGAAACGTTCCATCTTTTCAATGAAGAGGGAAAGTTCTGACTCGTCAATTTCAAGAATAGAGTGAATTACCTTCTCGGCGAGCAGGATTCTCTTCTGATCATACTGAATACGCCTGCGCACAACCCTACGGGATATGCGCTCACAGACGAAGACTGGGCAGGCGTGAAAGATGTTCTTTCAGACATTCCTGAAGACAAGAGGATCACATTGTTCATCGACATCGCGTACATAGATTTCGCAGGAGATGAGGATGAATACAGATCATTCCTTCCGGTCCTTGACACATTCCCTGACAACGTACTCCCTGTACTTGGCTTCAGCGCGTCCAAGACGTTCACCGGCTATGGCATGAGGTGCGGAGCCATGCTATGTATGGCGCCGAATCAGGCGGTCGCTGACGAGTTCAAGAGAGTATGCGAATTCTCATGCAGAGCGACATGGTCCAACAGCCCTAAGGCAGGACAGGTAGTGATAGAGAAGATTTTCTCTGACGACAACCTTCTTGAGGAAGTCAGGAAGGAGCGTGCGGAGATCAGGAACCTCCTCATAAAGCGCGGCAAGGCGTTTGAAGAGGAAGCGGCAAAAGCCGGACTGGATATCCTTCCGTTCGACGCAGGTTTCTTCGCGACTATCCCTTGCAGGAACGCTAAGGAGGTAAGCGCCAGGCTGGAGGAAGACGGGATCTTCCTGGTACCTCTGGCAAAAGGACTTCGTGTTTCCATCGCATCAATTTCAGAAGAGAAATGCCGCATCATACCTGAGAAGGTCATGAGGGCGATGGGATACACCAGATCGAGCGAGCGCTGATTTCCGTGTGAAGTCAGAGCTGATATCCGCTTGATAAAAAACATCTTATCGGCTATAATGAGAGAGCAAAAATATTATATGTGATACGCACTATCACATGCGGGCGTAGTTTCATGGTAAAACACCAGCTTCCCAAGCTGGAATCGAGGGTTCGATTC
>CAYMBU010000090.1:0-6288 GCA_964388765.1 uncultured Eubacterium sp. | reverse complement strand
TTTCATTGTGCAGAAGCTGTGGATCTCATCCTCATCCCCAGGCGCCTGATGTCCGAACTGGTTGCATGGGAAGTCGAGGATCTCAAGTCCCTGTTCATGATACTTTTCGTACAGCTTCTCCAGTCCCTCATACTGAGGAGTAAATCCGCACCCTGTGGCTGTGTTCACGATGAGAAGCACTTTACCCTTAAGGTCTGCCATGTTCAATTCCGCACCCTTGCGCGCTTTTACTGTGTAATCATAGATACTCATTTTACTTTTCCTCCTGCTTTTCTTTATCCTTGCAGTTCTCCAGAAGCTCATACAGAAGGCTGTACAGCATCTTCGCCTTTTCCGGCGTATAGTCTATGCAGCACGCTACTTTATCGTGCACATCTTTTGCTTTCTCCTGGAGAGCCCTTCCTTTATCGGTGAGAGTGATCAGAACCACACGGTCGTCATTCTCACTTCGCTTTCTGTCTATATATCCGGCCTGCTGCATCTTCTTGAGAAGAGGCGAAAGAGTACCGTTATCAAGCATGAGCCTGTCGCAGATCTCGCCTACCGTGATCCCGTCCTTCTCCCACAGTACCAGGAATACCACATACTGCGTATAAGTGAGGCCGAGCGGCTTCAGCCACGGTGTGTAGAGATTCACTACTCTTCTTGCTGCTGCATAGAGCGGGAAGCACAGCTGATTGTCAAGCTTCATTTCCTCCCTATATTCTTTATCCATATCACTTCTCCTTTATATTTGATTCAATTATATTTTATCAAATATATTATGCGCTGTCAACAGGTAAAATCAAAAAATATATGACAACACACCGAAAAGTTACCACGCTTTTCGAGGATGCATGGTGACAGCATTCCAGTGTCTTTGCTCATTTCGGATCAACACACCGAAAAGTTACCACGATTTTAGATGGTGCATGGTGACAGCATTCCAGTGTCTTTGCTCATTTCGGACCAAAACACCGAAAAGTTACCACGCTTTTCGAGAATGCATGGTGACAGCATTCCACTGTCTTTGCTCATTTTTGACCAAAACACCGAAAAGTTACCACAATTTTAGATGGTGCATGGTGACAGCATTCCACCCGGAAGCGACCAGCAAGCTGTCAACAGGTAAAATCAAAAAAAGTCTCTCTGCATCCATAAACGACTTCTCCGCATAACAAAACCGCACCCGGAGGTGCGGCTTTCTGTCTTTATTCAGTTTTCGTATCCGTAAAAGCTATTTGTACAGTTCTACCGGATCCTGCCCTTCATCCTGATACTTGGTAATATCAAGACCGTTCAGATTTACATAGTCAGAAACTGTGATCTTCCTGAGCTCATCGCGCGCCTTATCGTCGCTGTATACCTTCATGAAGTCTTCATAGTGCTCGCCGAACAGCTTCTTTGCACTTTCCTCAAATCCGCCGCCGTCTTCCACGACATCCATGCTTGTGACTTTATATGCTTCTCCGTCTTTCGCAAGATGCATGACTCCAGGGAAGCTTCCTCCTGAAACAGTCTTGAGGGTATCTCCGTCGACCTTGTAATTGTCGACCTGGAAATCTCCGTAAACGACCACGTCTTCTTCGTTGGTGTAGTCCACGTTAATGATGTTGACTGTAGGGATGCTTACTTCAGCTTTATCAAAGTTCTTGGTTACTTCTTCTGCCATGTACTGGTAAACTGCTGCCTCAACAGGGTCATCTCCGCCATATCCGTACTTGGCTCCAGGCATCTCCTGCTCTTCTTCCTGAGGCTCTTCCTCCTGCTGCTCCTCCTGCTGAGGCTCTTCTGCAGGCTTCTCTTCAGATTTACCGCATCCCGCAAGCGCGAATGAGCACACTAGTACTGCTGCCAGCAATAATGCCAATAATCTCTTCTCCATTTTTTACCCTCCATAAAAAGCATTTTCATATTTGTTCAATAGGTTGATCAAATACCAAAAGTATTATACAACCGCCGCTTCGGCTGATTCAAATTAAAAAAACTTCAAAAACGGGTCACATTATTGTTTTGATCTTGTCTACCATCCTGTCGATGTCAGACCTCTCCTCAAGTACAGTGGTAAGGTCTACCGCCTGTCTGACGTTATCGGTTATTATTCCGTCAGCTTCCGAGCAGAGGAAGTGCCTCTGCGAGCCCTTCTCATTCGCTGTCCAGACGAGGACTTTCTTCCCCTCGCTATGGATGTTCCTGATCTGCACCAGCATCATAGCTTCCACACTGTATTTCATTCTGACGCCGGTCAAAGAGCCAACGCCAGAACTGCTCACAATGACACAGCCTACTGTTTTTGAAGTCACGGTCGCCATAGTCGGAGGCATCGCCGGTGTTATCGGCCAGACAAGAAAAGACAGAGTCAACACCATCATACCTAAAGACATGATCGTGAACACGCTGTTACTTCTCATACCGGCCGTGCTCGTATCGTTTTACAAGCTGCTTGCGTAACGATCATGATTCTAAGGCAATGTCGCATGTGATCTCCATTTTACAGGTTTTATTTCCCCTGCGCCTTTTTCATAAGGTCCATTCCGGCGTTCCAGGCCTGCCCGACTTTCTCGGACGCCACATAGTAGCCTGACTGGAACTGGTCGAAGATAAGCGCGTTCAGCTTTGCAGGATCGATCTTGCCGTTTTCAGAAAGCACCTTTTCATCCGCACTGACATTAACTATCCTTCCAACTACTGCGTGGACGTTTTCCGTCTGTGTTATCTCTGCCAGCTCGCATTCCATTACCACAGGGAACTCTGTGATGACAGGAGCATTCACAAAAGTGCTCTTTTCTGCATGATATCCGCTCTTAGCGAATTTATCAGGTATCTTATTGCCTGTCGCGATACCGTAATAATCCGCAACGTCCATGTGTTCTCTGTCTGCAATGCTTACCGTCAGAGCTTTAGTTTTCCTGATAGCTTTAGTCGTTGCGTGATCCTCATCGATGAACAAGGCGATCTTGTCCATGCCGCAGATCATGCCCCATGCGGCGTTCATTACCTGGACCGTACCATTCTCATCATACGCTGCCACCATCAATACCGGCATAGGAAATACCGCAGGCTGCTTCCCCAAATCTTTTCTCATTTTCTGTTCTCCTTCCTGGTCTTTACTTAAGTCCGTCTATCCACGATTTAAGAGTCTCTTCCGGAACACTTCCGTCAAAGCGCTCTCCATCCAGCCAATTGCCGCTCCCCGCGTTCTTCTCAAGATTCTTACCGCTGTTTCCGATCGGGCTTCCGCCTGACGTGCAGAACGGGATCACTGTCTTCCCATCAAAATCCTGGCTTTCCACGAATGTATCCATGATCCTCGGCTCTTCTCCCCACCAGATAGGGAATCCAATAAAGACAGTAGAATACTTTTCAAGCGATACAGGCTCGCTTCCGATCTCAGGGCGGGCAGACTCGTCATTCTGCTCTATCGTTGTACGGCTGCTGTCGTCATTCCAGTTGAGATCTTCATCTGTATATTCCTTTGCAGGCTTGATCTCATATATGTCTGAGCCTGTAACCTGAGCTATCTTCTCGGCAACGCCCTTTGTTGTGCCGGTGCATGAGAAATACACTACGAGAGTATCTCCTGCATCGTCACCATCTGCCTCATCTTCCGGGCTTTCTGTCTGCTCCTCCGCGCTGCTTACTGGCTGCTCCGGCTCTTCTGCCGCTTTACTGCCTGAACAAGCCGCAAGTCCGATGACGAGGCAGAGCGCAAGAAGCACTATTGTTAGCTTTCTCATATGACACCTCTTATTTAAGCTTATTATATTCTTCATCTGATACTTCTTCCAGCCACTCATTGCTCGTCTCCTCGCCCGCTACCTCTATCGCGAGATGTGAGAACCATGAATCCGGAGCCGCACCGTGCCAGTGCTTGACCTCAGCAGGGATATTGATCACAGTGCCAGGCGTCATCTCGACCGGTTCTTTGCCCCATTCCTGATAAAATCCTCTTCCTCCGATGCAGATCAGCATCTGTCCGCCGCCGCTCTTCGCGTGGTGTATGTGCCAGTTGTTTCTGCATCCCGGCTCGAAAGTCACGTTGAATACGGGTACCTGCTCTTTGGAAACAGGCGCGAGATAGCTCTGTCCTTTAAAGAACTTGCCATATGGGTTCGGGTCGCCTACCGGGAAGCAGATGGTGTTCTGATATCTGTCCTTGTCCGAAAGCTCAGGAACATCTTCGCCCCAGACTTCCTTTGCCAGGCGGAACACTGCCCATCCCTTTGGCCATCCGACGTACATTGTTGCATGCGTGATGATCGCAGCGATCTCTTCTTTAGTCACGCCGTGCGCCTTCGCATTCTGCAGGTGATATGCCAGGGAAGAATCTGTTATCCCCGACGCCATCAAAGAAACTACTGTGATGATGCACTTTGTTTTGACGTCGACCGCCTTATCATTCCACACTTCGCCGAACAGCACATCGTCGTTGAGATGCGCGAACATCGGAGCAAAATCCCCAAGCTGGTCTCTTCCTGCTGTCTGTACTATTTTCTCACTCATTTGTTTTTCCCTCTGTTACTGTTTTCTGTCTTTTGTTATCTGTTTTTGCTGATTCTGCCTTCTTTATTTCCTGATGAATGCCTGATCCTTATCAGTCACTCCATTATCGTCTGATGTGAATCTCTCCACACTCATATTCAGATCATATTGCTCACGCAGCTCAGCTATCTCCTTCATCATCGCCGACGCATGATGCCTGTCCAGCGATTCCTGGTCCTTCCAGCTGTCGATGAGAAGCACTGTCTCCGGATCTGCAAAAGAAGTGTAGTATTCATACTTCTCGTTTCCTTCCTCAGCTCTGATCCTCGCCGCGATCCCTCTGTCTTCCATCTCTTTCGCGAATCTGATCGCGCTTCCGTCCTTACCTGTGTAATACAGGTTCACAACTATACTCATTATATACCCTTTCTGAAAAGCAAACGAAAGCCCGCGTGATTACAGGCTTTCTCCGAATTCGTATGCTCTCTGAAGAGCGTTTTCATTTTCTCCGGCCGCTCCCGGATCATTGATGCCGCCGCAGAAAAGCGAGCCGGCAAATTCCGCCTTGCCGAAGCAGTCCACCCAGCCCTGAAGGCCGCTTTCTGCTTTCTCAGGCACAAAGCTCTCGTCTTCGGCTGCTGTCGTAAGCATGTATACTTTCCTGAACTTATAGTCTGATGGATAAAGCGGATTCAGCCTGTCGAGAAGAGTCTTCAGCTGGCCGCTCATCTCGTAGTAATATATCGGCGTGACAAACACGAGCGTATCTGCATTCTTTACTTTCTCCATGATCTCTGTCATGTCATCCTTCAGCATGCATCTCTGTGTCTTCTGGCAGTAGAGGCAGCCGATGCAGAACCTGATATTCTTACCCTTAAGGCTGATCTGTTCTACTTCGTTTCCTGCTGCTTCCGCACCCTGTATCATGCGTTCGGCCAGGATATCCGAGTTGCTTATTTTGCGAAGGCTCGTCGTTATTACAAGAACTTTACTCATTATGTCCCTCCATTTGATTATATGTATTTTCTGATGAAGTCTTCGATCTTGTCAAACGGGATGGCGTTTTTGCCACCGCCGTCGTAAAGGTCTGTGTGTACTGCGTCAGGGATAAGGAACAGCTCTTTGTTGTCCGCATACTTATTGTCTTTGATCATGTTGGCATATGCGTCTTTGCCGAAGTAGCAGGAGTGCGCCTTCTCGCCGTGCACGATCAGGACCGCTGAGCGTATCTCGTTGCTGTACTTGAGGATCGGCTGGTTCACGAACGACTCGCATCCGGTGACGTTCCATCCGCCGTTGGAATTCAGCGATCTTGGATGATATCCTCTGTCAGTCTTGTAGTAGTCGTAGTAATCCTTTACGAAGAACGGCGCGTCGTCAGGAAGCGGATCCACTACTCCGCCGCCGAGCTTGTATTCTCCGTTTTTCAGGTCCTCGAGCCTCTGTGCACACATAGCTGCCTTCTTCTCATATCTTGCTTCTTCACTGTCCTCACTGTCAAAGTAGCCGTTGGCGTTCACTCTGGTCATATCGTACATCGTTGACGCTACAGTGGCTTTGATGCGGGTGTCAAGCGCGGCCGCGTTGATCGCCATTCCGCCCCATCCGCAGATACCGATGATGCTTATCCTGTCAGGGTCGACTCTGTCATTCAGCGAAAGAAAGTCCACCGCCGCCATGAAATCTTCTGTGTTGATGTCAGGTGACGCCATGTATCTGACATTTCCGCCGCTCTCTCCTGTGAATGAAGGATCAAAAGCGATCGTGAGGAATCCTCTTTCTGCCATTGTCTGCGCGTAGAGTCCCGAGCACTGCTCCTTGACTGCG
>CAYMBU010000089.1:0-6390 GCA_964388765.1 uncultured Eubacterium sp. | reverse complement strand
TTATTATGAGCACCCATGCAGGAATAAGACCATCCCCTACCATAAGACAGAATGCGGAGTATACGAGTATCTTATCCGCGAGAGGATCCATGATCTTTCCGAAGTTGGTCACCAGATTGTACTTCCTCGCGATCTTTCCGTCCAGCATGTCTGTCAATGATGCCAGAATAAATATGATCAGAGCAGGCCAGTAATAACCGGTCATATACAGCGCAATGAAAAACGGCACCGCTATTATTCTGCCAAGTGTAAGTTTATTTGGAAGATTCATCATACACCTCCCTGCCCTGAAGATCGTAATCGTATGCGTCATCAATATATACTGTCACTATGTCGCCGGGCTCATGTGTTCTGTCAGAAGTAAACAGAACGCTGTTATCGATATCAGGTGCGTCAAGTCTTGTACGTCCTATATATGAGCCGTCGTCATCTATCTCATCAATGATCACTTCATATGTCCCGCCAATCATCTCTCTGTTATGCTCCAGAGATATTTCAAGCTGCTTCAGCATTACGGCATCTCGTCTTTCCTCCTTGATGTCATCCGGTATCTGATTCGGCATGTCGTATGCTTCTGTTCCTTCTTCCGCTGAGAACGTGAATACGCCGACTCTGGCAAAGCGCTGTTTTTCAACAAAATCCTCAAGCACTGCGGAATCTTCTTCTGTCTCTCCGGGGAATCCTGTTATGAATGTTGTTCTTATCGCTATCCCCGGGATGCGGGATCTCAGCTTATCAAGCTTTTCCGATATCTCCGCAAGAGTAGTCTTCCGGCGCATAAGCTTGAGTATTCTGTCGCTCGCGTGCTGAAGAGGTATATCTATGTATTTGCACATCTTATCTTCTTCTGCTATGACATCTATGAGCTCATCAGTGATATGATCCTCATAGCAATACATGAGCCTTATCCATTCAATGCCGCTTATCCTGCAAAGCTTCCTGAGTAGTTCCGCAAGCGCCGGCTTTCCATAAAGATCTATGCCATAGCAGCCGGTATCTTCGGCGATAATAACGAGTTCTTTACATCCTGCCTCAGCAAGTCGTTCAGCCTCTTTTATAACAGTCTCTTCCGACTTGCTTCTGTACGGTCCTCTTATTTTAGGAATCGCGCAGTATGAACAGTTTCTGTCGCAGCCTTCTGATATCCTCAGATATGTTGAATATGTGCCTGAAGGGATATATCTTACGACATCCTCTGTGAGCATGGCATCGCTGGTGCTGTCATAGTCGTCATTGCTGACGAACCTGCCTGTCTTCTCAAGATTGTCGAGAAGTTCCGGAAGCTTCTCGTAATCATTTACGCCAAGGAACCCGTCTGCCTCGCTCATCTCATCAAAAAGATCTTTAGCGTAGCGCTGCGCAAGGCATCCCGATACGATGAGCTTCTTGCCCTGTTCCTTGAAGCTGGCCATGCTGAATACTTCGTCTATTGATTCTTTTTTGGCAGCCTCTATGAATCCGCAGGTATTTACGATGATGACATCAGCAGATTCAGGGTCGTCAGTGGTCTCATGTCCGGACCTTTCGAGTATCCCCCGCGCCATATCTGTATCATCAAAATTCTTCATGCAGCCAAGAGTGTCAAAATATACTTTCATTATTTTCTATTCTTCTCCGTCTTCTCTTCTCCGTCTTCTTCAGCGTTTAAAGTCTGCCCGTTCTGCATCTGCTGCCACTCATCTTCTGTGATAAGAACTTTACGCGGTCTTGCGCCATCCTGAGGCCCTACTATTCCTCTTTCTTCCATCTGGTCGACGATTCTTGCCGAACGGTTATATCCTATACGGAAACGTCTCTGAAGCATTGATACAGACGCCTGTCCGGCCTGTACGACAAATTCTATAGCTTCCGGAAGCAATTCGTCGGCATCGTCATCCATCTCAAAAGATCCGCCATTATTTATTGAATCGATGACTTCCTGTGAGTAATCGTTCTCCTCGACCTGTTCTTTTATGGAATCTATGACCGCGTTGACGTCTTCCTCTGATACGAATGTACCCTGTACTCTTATAGGCTTTACTCCACCTTTCGGACTATACAGCATGTCACCTTTACCGACAAGCTTTTCTGCACCGCCTGCATCAAGTATGGTCTTGGAGTCATATCCTGAAGACACCGCGAAAGCGATCCTTGCAGGGATATTGGCTTTGATCACTCCTGTAATTACGTCCACAGAAGGTCTCTGAGTAGCGACGATAAGGTGGATGCCTGCTGCTCTTCCGAGCTGTGCGATCCTCTGTACTGTCTCCTGTACCTGTTTGCTTGCAACAAGCATAAGATCTGCGAGTTCGTCGATAATGATGACTATCTGCGGAAGTACAGACTCTTCTTCTTTCTGAGCACGCATCTTCTGATTGAAGCTGGCAAGATCTTTTGCTCCGACCTCGGAGAAGATCTTGTATCTGCTCGTCATCTCCACGACTGCCCATGACAGAGCAGCGGCAGCTTTTGAAGGATCAGTGACTACAGGAATGAGCAGATGCGGTATTCCGTTATAGTTGCCAAGCTCTACTACTTTAGGATCGATGAGCACGAGCTTTACTTCGTCAGGAGATGCTTTGTACAGGATACTTGTGATGATACTGTTGATACATACACTCTTTCCTGAACCTGTTGCTCCTGCTATAAGCAGATGCGGCATCTCTTTCAGATTACCGACAATAGGATTGCCGGCTATATCTTTTCCTACAGCAAACGATATTTTTGATTTGCTGTTCCTGAATTCTTTCGACTGTATGATCTCTTTAAGAGCTACTGTATTTACGACAGAGTTCTCAACTTCTATTCCAACGGCGGCTTTACCAGGGATAGGAGCTTCTATACGTATACTCTTCGCCTGAAGATTAAGTGCGATGTCGTCAGCCAGCGAAACGATCTTACTTACTTTGACACCTACGTTTGGCTGTACTTCATATCTGGTTACAGCCGGTCCCTGAGTTACCTGAACGACTCTTGCGTCTACGCCGAAGTTCTTAAGTGTCTCATCCAGTATCTTGGCCTTCTGCTTGAGTTCTTCATTAACACCTGCGTTATTTGCGCGCTCCGGCATAGTCAGAAGATCGATCGAAGGTTTCTTGTAGACCACTTTCTTCTTTGCTTTGTTTTTGTTGATCTCGTCAGTAGTCTCTTCAAGGTCTTTCTTGGTCACCTTGACTTTATCCTGGATCTCAGCTTCCTGACTGTCGTCCTGAGCTTTCATGAGTTCTTCTGCGTCGATCTTTTCTCCGGATTCCTCTGATGTATCTTCTTTTTCAAATATATTTATGTCTTTCAGGAAGTCCTTGAACTTGTTTTTGCTCTTTTCTTCTTCACTGTCATCATTAGTGTTGATTATCTGAGGTCCGTCAGGGAGCTCCGGAAGTGGCTGGACCGCAGGTGATGCCGCAGTCTCTTCTTCGTTATCATCTTCGTCAATTCCAAACAGATCTGAAAGGAATCCCTTTTTCTTACCATGTTTTCCGGTACTGTCATCATGTGACGCATGTTCCGGATAATCTGTATCTTCAGGAGCAGGCATGTTCTTAAGCTCTTCCATGCGCTTTTCTGCTTCAGCTTCTTCGAGAAGCATAGTCTCCTCTCTGATCTGGCGGCGCTTTGCGAGCCACTTGGACATCGGAGTATTGAGCAGCAGTAGTAACGATATCGCGATCCCTGCACCTGAAATGATGAACAGGCCGGCTTTTCCAAGGAATTTAACGAGAAGACAGCCCAGAGTCATCCCGATAACGCCTCCCGAATCAAGCTGAACACTGTCTTTATAGAAACTGATAAAATCAAACGTCACATTTTCCGCATCGATATAGAAGCCCGAACTGAATATACACAGCGTAACGAGCAGAACAAGAGTCGTAATTATCGTACGGCTTGAAAAATGCATGAAAACATGAGTTATCAGAAGGATGCCGAGTATGATCAGATACCATGGAAGTACCAGCCCGAAGATCCCGAGCGTACCTTTCAAAGCATCACCAATTGTATTACCGACAGCTCCTGCCTGATGAAATGTCACTACACAGAAGATAAGAGCGCCGAGAGCGATATAACATATGCCCCAGATCACATCTTTAAGTCTGGCGCTTGATTCACGTTTCTCCTGCATCTCTGCTATCTTTTCGCGGCTTACGCTTACGCTTCCGCCTGTTTTGGATTTGTTCTTGGAGCCTTTCGGTCTTCCGGGTCCCCTTTTCTTTTCCTTAGCCAATTTCTCCCCCTTAGTATCTCTATCTGACAGCCAGGCTGTAAATTATCACAGCGGCGCCAAGCACCCACACATAATATGAAAAGTATTTCAGTTTCTTGTCTGAAACAACTTTTATCATAGCTTTTATTGCCAGTACCCCGCTTACAGCTGCAACAGTCATACCTACAGCAACAGGACCGAGCACAGAAGGATCGATCCCGGCTTCAATCGCGTCTTTTCCTTCAAAAAGAGCCGATCCGAAGATCGACGGTATCGATATGAGAAATGCGAATCTGATCGCAAAGTCTCTCTTCAAACCTCCGGCAAGTCCGCCGACAAGAGTAGAACCTGATCTGGAAATGCCGGGATATATTGCAATACCCTGCATCACGCCTACAAAAAGTGCGTTGCCATAAGACATGTTCTCTATGTCTCTGGAATTACTGCCGATCTTCTCGGCAATGTACATCTCTGTGCCAGTAATCAGAAATCCTATTCCTATAAAGAGTATCCTGCTGTAAAGACTCTCGAAGAAATCGTTGAAAGCGAATCCTATAACAGCTGTCGGTATAGTTGCTACGATCATCATTACGCCGAGTTTCCTGACAGGACGCTCAGCCAGCCTAAGCCCTTTTCCTGTGCAGATATCCTTTATGGTCATGCCAAGTTCCAATATCAGCTCCCATATGTCTTTATGATACATGATGAAAACTGATACAAGAGTCCCGACGTGAAGCATGACCGTGAACAGCAGGACCTCATCAGCTTTTACTCCAAAGAAATGCTGGAGAAGTGCAAGATGTCCGGAACTGCTTACCGGCAGAAACTCAGTAAGACCCTGAACGAGTCCTAACAATACAGCCTGTAAATAACTCAAATCCCATTACCCCCTGATAGTGTTATACTATTTAGCCTTTATATATCCCTTTGAAACGAGTGTCTCAGCAGCAAGCAGGCCGCCTCCTGCGGCGCCTCTGACCGTATTATGAGCAAGACCTATGAATTTATAATCATAAACAGTATCTTTTCTGAGCCTTCCGACTGTTACTCCGAACCCGTTCTCGTAATCCACATCGAGTCTGACCTGAGGTCTGTCGTCTTCCTCCATGTATTTAATGAACTGCTTCGGAGCGCTTGGAAGTCCTGCCTCTTGTGGATATCCGGAATATGAATTGAGTTTATCGATAAGAACATCTTTACCCGGATCATTCTCAAAATTGATAAAGACAGATGCAGTGTGCCCATTCAATACCGGTACTCTTATGCACTGTGAAGTAATAGTCATAGAGTCATCATTCTCTATATGGTCTCCCTCGATGTGGCCGAATACCTTCAGTGGTTCTTTTTCGCTTTTTTCTTCTTCTCCGTTGATGAACGGAATGATGTTACCGACCATTTCAGGCCAGTCAGCAAAAGTCTTGCCTGCGCCGGAAATGGCCTGATATGTAGATACGATGACTTCTTTAGGCCCGAATTCTTTCCATGCAGCCAGAGCAGGTGTATAACACTGTATCGAACAGTTAGGCTTTACTGCGATGAAGCCTCTCTCGGTTCCAAGTCTTTTCTTCTGTGCTTCAATGATCTCATAATGATCACAGTTGATTTCAGGGATTACCATAGGTACGTCCGGAGTCCATCTGTGAGCACTGTTGTTAGATACGACAGGAGTTTCGGTCTTGGCGTATTCTTCTTCTATAGCACGGATCTCTTCCTTTGACATATTAACTGCGCTGAAAACAAAGTCTACTCCTGATGCGACTTCTTCAACATCAGCAATATCTTTAACAATTATATCCTTTACGCTGTCAGGCATAGGTGCTTCCATCTTCCATTTGGACCCTACAGCATCTTCATAGCGCTTGCCTGCGCTTCTTGAACTTGCGGCAATTGTTGTGACTTCGAACCATGGATGGCCTTCCAGTAAAGTTATAAAGCGCTGCCCTACCATTCCCGTTCCGCCAAGTATTCCAACCTTCAGTTTCTTTTCAGGTGTAAACATAATAGATCCTCCGATTTTTCCTTATAAAATGACACTTTATTATATCAATTCATGTATGGATTTTCAACATTTTGTGTATATCTTAACTATTTTTAGCAATTCTCCACACCATGCTGTGACACGCATTATCCATAAGTGTGTTTATATGATATAAGCACAAAAACACATCCCCGCGTCAAACGCGGGGTTGTTTATTAACGGGCAAAGCCCT
>CAYMBU010000088.1:3130-6703 GCA_964388765.1 uncultured Eubacterium sp. | reverse complement strand
GATGACAGTAGCTATATTCTCGTAGTAATAACGTGGGTCAACTACTGTTATGGTCCTGTAGTCCTGTGTAAGGAATGGGATGAAGCAGTTTGCATATGAGTCCTTGATGACCAGCAGGTTCCTGTTTTTCTTTACAGGCGTGGAGATCGAAAACAGCGACTGGTTGATGCCGCCGAATACTGTGTACGCGTCTTTCTTATCCAGGTTGGACATCACATAGTACTTTGTGGTCTTTTCTTTGGTGTCCTTATAGCGGATCACTGAATTGAGAGCGTCTTTGCTGTCCGGAAGATAGATCTTGATGGCATCGTTCTTTCCATTGGTGTAGCCGCTCTTGGAATAGAGTGTACCGGCAAAGTCCTTCTTGACGACATAAGGCTTGTATTTCACATTACTGTTGAGTTTCATGATCTCTGCAGCTCTTCTGTATGCCGTGTATGCACCATCTGTAGTCCAGTGATGGTCGGTACGGTAATAGACCTGCTGCCTACGGCTTGCCTTCTTCAGGTCATCGCGTACGTCGATCGCTTTATATCCCAGAGCTTCCACAGCGCCGAAAAGTCTGTCCATATCTTTGTTCTGGTCGCGTGTCACGACCCCGCCGGGCAGTTTGGAACTGAGTATATTAGCAGCATTAGGGACAAGCATGAAATACATCTTCTTATCGGAGTACTTCTCCTTGAATCGCTTCAGAGCGGCCAGATCGGCTTCTACGCCCCTTTTATCAGGGTAGACGACATCTTCTATCAGATAGTTGTCTTTCGCCTTGAAAACGCCGTTTGCCTTGAGCTGCCCTATGCTCAGGTCAGCGGCGGATTTGATTTTGATGAAAGTGTCTCTGAATGCGAACTGATCACTTGCGTAATTATCCAGCTGCGATTCGAATCTGCCGGAAAGATAGTTGCCGGCAGAAAAAGACGGAAGCTGCTGGAACACACGGTTCTCCTGATCGGAATACGATTTGTCAGGCATTATGATATTCACGATAAATACCAGTACGAGTACGGCTGCAAAAAGTATGCCGCATATCCTCGCTGCAGGTGATGACGGAGTTTCATCTATTTCTATTTCAGGTCCTCCATACGGAGATCCTTCCGCTTCAGCAGGCTCTTTATGGATTTCCTGATCCGCAGCTTCGTTATCTGATGTTTCTTTTTCTGAGGCTTCAGTTTCTTCTGCAGAAGACTCAGCATTCTGCTGTTCAGGGTAAAGCCAGATTATTGGCTGATAGTCTTCAGGAGATATCACAGCCTCACCTGTGTCCTGCAGCGCATCAGATGATTCAGAGCCTTCTTTCTCCGTATTATCAGATACGGCCTCCGGAGTGTCAGATACGGCCGGCTCAGTCGGTTCTGCCGGTTCAGAAACCTGAGGCTCGTCTGTATCCGGCGCATCAGAAACAGGGGCAGGGGATACCGGAGCTTCTTCTTCAGGCTCTTTTACCTTGCCGTTTTCATCAAAAACAAGTTCCTGCTGCGTTTCCTTTACAGGTCTTTTTTTTCTGTTTGATGTTTTCTTTTTCCTTCTCTGTTTTGCCATTTACATTTGATCCTTAAAATCTGAAATACAGGAACGGATTGTATGAGCTGTACAGCAGGTAAGCTGTGGACAGCAGAAGCATTCCGCCCATGATCACCAGCCATGCGGCAGGGATTTTGCTGCGCGATCTTTCGAGCACCTTTGCAGGAAGATCTGTAGCACAGACTGCAGATACAGCCATCAGTATGACGCTGGTCCTTAAAAGAAATACCGTGCTTGTATTGAAGAGCGGATAACCGCCGGCAAAGAAGCATGTACGCAGATACATGAAAGCTTCGCCTATGCTGTCGCTCATGAAGAATACCCAGCCGATCGATACCGCCAGCATCGTATATATATGACGGATGAAGCCGGGAGCTTTGCTGACCGCCTGTCCGTATACATATTTCTCAAGTATGAGGAGTACACAATAGTACAGCCCCCAGAACACGAATGTCCAGTTCGCTCCATGCCAGAGACCTGTAAGCGCCCAGACGACAATAAGATTGAAAATGTGGCGTCCGACAGGTACGCGGTTTCCGCCGAGAGGAAAGTACAGATATTCTCTGAACCATGATGAAAGCGATATATGCCATCTTCTCCAGAATTCTGTTATGCTTGTCGATATATACGGATGATCAAAGTTCTCGTTGAATCTGAATCCGAATATCCTGCCCAGTCCTATAGCCATATCTGAGTATCCGCTGAAGTCGAAATAGATCTGCATAGTAAATGCGAATATGCCTATCCAGTAGGATAGTATGGATATGTT
Source organism: uncultured Eubacterium sp. (assembly GCA_964388765.1). Classification (GTDB taxonomy): domain Bacteria; phylum Bacillota; class Clostridia; order Peptostreptococcales; family Anaerovoracaceae; genus Aminicella. The sequence goes on along the minus strand of CAYMBU010000088.1, from coordinate 4,413 downwards.
GCTGTCAGGCAGAGCAAGCACAGCCTGATGGAGCGCTCCCAGGTTGTTCGCGAGCAGCACTTTCTTCGCAAGGCCGACTATGAACCTGGACGACCCGAGGCCGATATCATCGAGCGTGCTCGTTCTTCTGTTGAGCTGTCTCTCGATATCACGGTACTTTACGATAGGTCCTGCTATGAGCTGCGGGAAGAACGACAGATACAGAGCAAATCTGAACAGTGATCTCTGCGGCGTCGTCTTTCCGCGGTATACGTCGAATATGTATGACATTGCCTGGAATGTGTAGAAAGATATACCTATAGGAAGAGCCAGGGCAGTGTAATGGATGTTCATTCCTGTCAGGGCGTTGAAGTTATCCATCACAAATCCAAAATACTTGAAGAAGCTCAGTATGAGCAGGTTCACTGTTACAGTGAATATCAGACTCGCTTTTCCTGACTTTCCGGAAGACTGTTCTCTTCCTATCTCTCTGGCCATGTACCAGTTGAAGCAGGCACTGTATATCATCAGGAATACATACACAGGCTCTCCCCAGCTGTAGAATATCAGGCTGGCGGCAAGCAGGACGCAGTTCCTCGCTGTATTCATTCTTCCCGGAATGAGGAAATATATCAGCAGGACTACCGGAAGGAAGTAGAACAGAAATGTTATACTGCTAAACAGCATGTCTGAACACCTCCTCGTATTTTTCAGCGTCGTCGGCCACGCAGTAGAACAGATATTTACCGCGCTTGGTAATGACTGCGTTCTTGAGCTGGTTCACTTGCTTAGGCCCGTAGTCCCGGTAGGTATTGATCTGTGAGTCCACACGTTTCTCCACAGCGTCCTGGACGACGTTAAGATCTTTTCGGCTGTGCGCCTTGACTATGCAGAGCTCTGTAACGTCCAGAGCCACACGGCTCTTGTAATACAGTACTTCACTGTATCCTGAGTAATCTATTCCCACGAACTCAAGTAGTTCTCTTGTGTTGCACTTTTTCAGTTCTTCTATGTCCGTCTTCGCCTTAAGGCTGTTTTCTATATCCCTCATAGGAACGTTTCTGGCGTCATTCATGTCGTATACGGCAGCAAGGAAGATTATGAGCACAGCAATAAAGGCGGCTTTGACCGCGGCCGGAATAATTATATTTATGATTTTGCTGTTCTTTTCGTTCTCCATTAAAGGTCTGCCTCTAATATCATATCGTTCATCCAGAGAGGGTAGTAAGGGATATTGACATGTATGCCGTCAGGTGAATAAAGTGATTTACGTTTCCTGAGGATATATGTGTTGTCTATGAATG
>CAYMBU010000088.1:0-3120 GCA_964388765.1 uncultured Eubacterium sp. | reverse complement strand
ATGTATAGCCCTTATCTTCACATAACTTCTCCAGAGCTTTATTGTATTCTTTGTAATGTTTGAGTGACGGCTGATTCTTCTGCGCATCCTTGCTCGGGATGGAGATGCTGTTGATATAGATCTCCGTATCAGGGGACTTCTTGCTGAAAACATTGAGAAGCCTGCTGTATTCCTTTATGAATGGTTTGACTTTCCCGCGGTAGGTGATCATGTCATTCATGCCGAATGTGAAGAACGCCTTGTCCGGCAGAAGCTTGGATGCCTTTTTGAAGAGGTCTCCGCTGCCGCCAAGCGACGCTCCTATAGAGCAAAGTACTATATCGTCCGGAAGAAATCCATAAACAGTAAGTCCTTCTGTTATGGAGTCGCCGAGTATCACGCAGTCCCTGAACTTTTTCAGATAATACACGTTAGACTTGGTCTTGACGTTCAGAGATCCGGTGTTCTTTGCCTCAAGCTTTTTGATCTTTTTCTCTACAGTTTTCACTGAGGAATAATCAAAATCATTTACCGCTGCTCTGTTTTGGCTGATAGTTTTATCTGAATATGCGGCGTCAAAATTAAAGCAGAAAAGATTAAAAAGGAAAAAAGCAGCAAAAACAATAGAAGCGGCGGATGCCACAATTCGGATCCTTACCTCGCGGCCGCTTCCTTTCCAGAAATCCAGAAATGATTGAAATGTTGAAACTGCAAATGTTTTCAGCGAATTCAAGATATCGTTCTGCCCCTTTTCAGAATGTAAAAAACAGAGAAAATACTTCTCCGTGAATTCAATATCATACCCATATCTATGATATTAGAAACCGGTGTTAAAAGCAAGCCCGTTTATTGACATCATGCTATAAAATATTATAATAAATATATTATACATAAATATTATGGAAGGAGAATTAGTATGGAATTAACAGGATCACAGATAGTGGCTGAAGTCCTGCTGGACCATGGTGTAGATACCGTTTTCGGCTATCCGGGCGGCACTGCTCTCAATATTTATGATGAACTGTACAGATATAGTGATAAGATCCATCATGTACTGACAGCTCATGAGCAGGGAGCATGCTACGCAGCTGACGGCTACGCAAGGGCGACAGGAAAAACAGGAGTGGTGTTCTCGACAAGCGGTCCGGGGGCTACAAACCTGGTAACAGGTATTGCAACAGCATATATGGACAGCATCCCGCTCGTAGCCATTACCGCTAACGTGCCTGATAATCTCATCGGACGTGACGCATTCCAGGAGGTCTGCATCACAGGAGTTACGATGCCGATAACCAAGCACAATTTCTTCGTGAACAGAATTGAAGATCTGGAGCATTCTCTGAGAGAAGCTTTCAGGATCGCGAACAGCGGGAGGAAAGGTCCTGTACTTGTAGATATTACCAAGGATGTAACGGCTGCGAAGATCAAGTTCGAAAACAAGCCGCCATATCCTCTTACACCGCTTCCGACAGTAAGTGAAGAAGACATTCTGGAATTCGTAAAATATATCAATAAAGCCGAAAGGCCTGTACTGTATGTCGGCGGAGGAGCCATGGCATCCGAAGCATGGGACGAAGTGCAGGAGCTCATGGACAAGGCCGACATCCCGGCGGTCCATACTCTGATGGCAACAGGCATCATGAGATATGACGACGATAAGAACCTTGGCCTTGTCGGTATGCATGGCGCTATCGCAGCGAACAAAGCCATCAATCAGGCTGACCTCATTATTGCTCTGGGTGCCCGTTTCAGTGACAGAGTTGCGCAGGACACCAAGAAGTGGGGAAGGAAAGCCAAGAAGGTACAGATAGATATCGATAGATCTGAGATCGGTAAGAACGTAGCGGTAGATATGAGCTGCGTCGGAGACGTGAAAGACTTTCTGGCAAAGGCACTGCTTGAGATAAATGACGCTGATCATGAGGACTGGATCTCTGCATGCAGAGGATGGAAAAAGGAAGAGAAGATCGTAAAAGCCAAGCCTGACAACCTGCATCCATCTGAGATCCTGGATACTGTCTGCGACATGGTGCCTGAAGACACATACTATGTAACAGACGTAGGTCAGCATCAGATGTGGTCTGCTCAGTATATCAGACATACAGAGCCGCGCCACTTCCTTACGAGCGGCGGACTCGGAACCATGGGATTCGGATATGGAGCTGCCATCGGGGCACAGTTTGCTCATCCTGACAAGCAGGTGATACACATCACCGGAGACGGTTCTTTCCACATGAATATGAATGAGGCATGTACGGCTGTTACGAATGATCTGCCGATCATAACCGTGATCATGGATAACAGAGTTCTCGGAATGGTATATCAGTGGCAGAATCTGCTGTACGGAGGAAGGTTCTCCAATACCATTCTCGACCGTAAGACTGATTACGTGAAAGTCATTGAGGGATTCGGAGGCAAAGGCTACAAAGCCACTACCGTTGAAGAGTTCCGCGATGCTATGGAAAAGGCGCTCAAGGATAAATGTCCGGTATGGATCTACTGTCTGATAGACAGGGAAGAGAGGGTACTCCCATTCATTCCTGCAGGCAAGACTGTTGAAGATGCCATCATAGATTAGGAAGGAGGACGCAGATATGTATAAACCTTTAAAGAAAAAGATCGTAAGCGTTCTCGTAAAGAATGAGGCGAATGTACTTACAAGAGTCGTAATGATGTTCGGAAGGCGCGGATTCAACATCGACTCACTTACAGTATCCGCGACGAATGATCCGACGATCTCCAGGATCACTATTGCATTCAGCGCGACAGAACAGTCCATGCAGCAGATCATAACGCAGACAGAGAAGCTTGAAGTGGTACAGAGCGTATATCTGCTTGACAGAGAGAACGGTATGTACAGAGAGCTCCTTCTTATGAAGATCAAAGCCTCCAAGGAGGACCGTACACACATACTTGAGATCTGCAACGTATACCATGCGAAGATCGAAGACCTGTCAAGAGAGAGCATGATCATCAACGTTACAGGAACGCCGGAGAAGATTGACGGATTCCTGGACATCATGAGCTGCTATGACATAGTAGAGGTCTGCAGAACAGGTATAGCAGGGATCGAGACAGAAAAACCGAGATAAGAGCTGCAGCAGCGATATTCTTATTGCGGCATGCAGGATAATGGGTTCT
>CAYMBU010000087.1:0-6848 GCA_964388765.1 uncultured Eubacterium sp. | reverse complement strand
GACTTAAGATCTCTGACGCGGTAATCAGACATATGATCATCAACAAAGATGAGAAGTAAGCCGGAGGGTGTTTTTTTAGAATCGAGGTCATTATGAACAGTGTTGAATTGATCGGCAGGCTGGTGAGAGATCCTGATGTCCGTTATACATCGGGCTCACAGATGGCCGTAGCATCATTCACGATCGCGATCGACAGGCCGCAGCGTCAGGACGGCGGCGAGAGACAGACCGATTTTCCGAGGATCACAGTTTTCGGCAAGCAGGCTGAGACATGTGAGAAGTATCTGAAGAAGGGCAGACTTGTTGCGATCCAGGGAAGGATCCAGACAGGAAGCTATCAGAACAAGAACGGCGAAACAGTCTACACTACAGACGTCGTTGCAAACCGTGTCGAGTTCATCGACTGGGGCGGACAGAACGGTCAGGGCGGACAAAGCTATCAGAGAGACGGATATCAGCAGCAGGCTGCACCGGCTCCACAGCAGGCTCCGGCTCCGCAGACTTCACAGCCTGACGACGATATGCCTGATTCTTTCGAAGCGATCGATGAAGACGTTCCGTTCTAGGCAGAGCCTTATTGCGGAACACATGCTTCATTAGTAGGAAAGGAAGATAGTGAATATGGAAAACAGAAGACACATGAGCGGCATGAACAGAAGACGCAAGGTCTGCCAGTTCTGTGCCGACAAGTCGATCGTCATCGACTATAAAGATGTAGACAGACTGCAGAATTTCGTGACAGAGAGAGGTAAGATCCTTCCTAGAAGAATCACCGGAACATGCGCCAAGCATCAGAGACAGATCACGACAGCAGTTAAGAGAGCCCGTATCGTTGCGCTGCTCCCATACACAGCTGACTAGCAGGAAGCCGCGTCCTCTTGAGGGCACAGCTGACTAATAGAAATCTGCATAATAATAACGGAGAAGTGTTAACAACACTTCTCCGTTTTTCATTGCGTTCGATGCGCCACCGGGGACGGTTCTGGTGGCACTAGTTCCAGAGTTTCTCCGGATAGAACCCTTTGTCTTTCATCGACTGCAGCGCGTTGACCACAGTCTCTTTATCTTCTTTATATGTAACGCCGTACCATTTATCGGATGAGCGGAGGACTTTCACCTCGGCTTCCCCGCTGTCGATCTTACGCTCGACTACTGTCGGAAGGAAATATTCTGCCTTCAGAGGATCGTCTCTGAACTTCGTCTCCATGAAGTCAGTCATACCGTCTGCCACGGCATCCACGAACGAGCGGCTGAATCCCCAGAAATTCATCGAGACCGGCGCATTCTCCGAAAGCCTGTTCCAGGTCTTTCCGTCGTCCTCAGTGTATGCCGGGACCCTTGCCTCCTCATCTGCGGCTTCTTCACCGGAAGACTTTTCCGCGGCTACGTCGCTCTCAGGGCGCCACATTATCTTCGTTCTCTCGGTAACGGTCTTAAGCATCCCTTCATCTGACACTTCACACACACCTCTTGCAACATGTCCGTTCTCGGTAAGCGTCTTGTCCAGCTGGAAGGCGACCATCGCATACTGTTCTTTCGCAGGCGAGCACGCTCCGTCTTCCCCGGCTTCGCTTTCAGCCCTGCTCTCCAGGAATTCATATATCGTCTGGAATGCTCCCGGACCGTAATAGTCGTCTGCGTTGATCACACAGAACGGCGCGTCAATATATTCGCGTGCGCTGTACACCGCGTGAGCAGTTCCCCACGGCTTCTCACGGCCTTCCGGGCTCTCGTAGCCTTCCGGTATGTCGTCCATTTTCTGGAACGCGTAGTTCACGTCAAGGTATTTGCCCGCTCTGTCGTCGATGAGGTTGCGGAAATCCTCTTCATTCTGCTCTTTTATAACAAAAACGACCCTTTCGAATCCCGCGAGCATCGCGTCGTAAAGTGAGAAATCAAGAATGATCTCACCATGATTTCCGACGGGATCGATCTGCTTAAGGCCGCCGTATCTGCTTCCCATTCCTGCCGCCATGACAAGAAGTATAGGCTTCTTAACTGTATCTGACATTCAAGTCCTCCTCCCAATGTCTTCAGCACGGCTGACTGACGCCGCTGTCCTTATCACATTCTACCCTGTTTTTGGACCGTGTCAATAAGCGCAGCTTAAAACGCACTTGTGGTCAAACGCGCCGCCGGACCGCATATGTTGGGGTTTTCCGCGGTATTTGAGCGGTTTTTGATGATAAGTGCGGATAAATCGCAGAATCTAAGGAAAAACTCAGATTCTTCCGGTTGACCGCTTTCCATTGATTTTACTATAATCTAATGTAAGGGAATAATGTACCGCGGCAAGGGACCGGATCATTTCCGGACGCGGTCATAGGGAGAAGAGTATGAATACTAAAATGATAAGGTCGGCAGCGACCGTTTTCTGTGTGTGCATCTTTCTTCTTTTGATGTGCGCATTTTTTGTTGACGCTGCACATGCTGCATCGGTAACAAGCGGCACTACGACCAGAAAAGAACAGACCATTAAAATGACGCTCAAGGCCGGGGTCGCCGTGATCACGGTGAAGGACAAGGACAGCTGGGTATTCGCGCAGCTCCAGAAAGCGGGAAAGCATAAGATCGGCAAAGCCGTGAACGGCGAGATGATGCTTGCCGGACTCGGACAGCAGAAGACTTTCACAGTCCAGGTAAAGACCAAAGGCACATACTATCTGTACCTGCACGGCGTCAATAAAGGTGCGTCATATACCGTCCAGCAGTTCTCTGCGGGCGGAGATCTGAAAAACGGCGTGCCGACACTTGGAACGAGTTTTGCCGACAACACCTCGATCCTCTACTACAGGATAGAAGTGCCGGGCACAGGTACGCTGAAGGTTTCTGTTAAAGACGCGAGCTATCTGTATCCGGGCTACAGCAAGATCCAGCTCAAGAAGGGCAGTTCCTATATGTCAGGCGAAGAGCACCTCATAAAGGGACTCGGCTTCGCAACGACATATGGCGTTACCAAAGGTGTTTACTACATCGGCGTGAGAAGCTCATCTGAACTGTATAAGATCACTGCAGGATACACCGCCGTCAAGCCTGCTGCATATGGAGAAAGCAGGTCCGGCGCGGCAGCGATCGCCCGCAAGACTACAGCAAAGGGAATATTCGAGCCGGTTGCCCAGACTACGCGCTGGTACAGGATCGATCTTCCGGAGAAATCTGCAAACAAGACAAAGAGCAAGATCACCGTCAGGGCGGTCACCAATAACCGCGACCTTGCCGGCGGCGTGACATTCTTATTCCGCTACAAGACGAAGAAGAAAGGCAAATACGTTGCAGCCACAAAGAAATGCCTGCTGAACAACAATGAGCAGACATACTACTTCGGGCTCTGGGCGAAGAAGACAAGAACAGTCTACGTCAAAGTCACAAGCACCGGAAACGCAAGCGGGCTGTATACGATAAAGTGGAGATAACATAAGAAAAGACATCAGAGGACCGGCATGAAAAACGGAAACAAAAAAGGCCAGTGGGGAAGCACTTTCGGCTTCCTCATGGCCACAGTAGGCGCAGCTATCGGACTTGGAAACCTTTGGGGATTTCCATATAAAATGGGGAAGGGAGGAGGCTTCATCTTCCTCATTATCTATCTCATCCTGGTATTTCTCGTCGGCGTGGTCGTGACGCTCCAGGAGCTCGCGGTCGGCCGCAAATCAGGAAAAGGCGTACTTTATGCCTACGGATCGGTGGACCGCAGAGCGTCATTCATCGGCCTGCTGGGCTGGCTTGCGCCTCTTTTCATTATCGGATTCTATTCCATGCTCGGCGGATATACGATCAAATACCTGGTCGCGAATCTCGGAGACCTTTTCCACGTGCCGTGGGGAGTCAACAACGCCGACAGCGGTGAATATTTCACATTATTCTATCAGGATCAGCTCGAGAGCACAGTATATACGATAATGTTCATTCTTCTAATCGTATTCATCATTGCAATGGGAATAAGGGGAGGCATAGAGCGCTTTTCATCTGTCGCTACGCCTGCCCTTTTCATCATGATGATCATCGTGATTGCAAGAGCTGTTACTCTGCCAGGCGCGATGGAAGGCGTGAGATTCATGCTTGTCCCTGACTGGAAGCTGTTCACTCCGAAAGGAATAATAAACACAGTCTCATCCGCGGGCGGGCAGATGTTCTTCTCGCTTTCTCTCGGCATGGGAATAACCGTTACATATGGATCATACGTAAGCAAAGATGACGACCTTCCGAGAAGCGCCATCCTTGTTCCTATAGCAGATACTCTGGCCGCCCTCCTCGCAGGGTTCGCAACGATCCCGGCTGTATTCGCGGCAGGACTCGATCCGGCGCAGGGTCCGGGAATGCTGTTCGTGACACTTCAGACTGTATTCTCAAGCATGGGTGCGGCAGGGCCTCTGTTTGGCGTCGTATTCTATCTTCTTGTTTTCATCGCCGCAATCACTTCGGCAGTATCAGTACTTGAGGCGATAGTATCCACGTCACTCGACATTTGCGAACACCGTTTCCACTATTCCAACAGAGTGGTGATCACGATACTCTGCGGCCTGTTCGCCCTTGCAGAAGGCATCTTTGTTTCGCTTGACGGACTCGGAAGCCACGGCTTCCCGCAGATATTCAACCAAAGCACATGGCTTGACACTTTTGATCTTCTGTCAGAAGGAACGATAATGCCGATCGGAGCTTTGTGCGCAGCGGTACTTTTCGGATGGATAAAAAGAGGATATCTCGACGATGAGATATCCCTTAACAGTAAACATACGGGTATGAGAAAATATTTCGATTTCTGCATCAGATGGATCGTGCCGCCTGTAATGCTGATGGTGCTCCTCGGGCAGATCAGCGCCTTCTTCGGCCTTAAATGGTTCGCCTGAGAATGATCTCGTCGATGATGACAGTCATTATCATGAGCATCGCAAAGCCTGCGCTGAGGCCTGCTATAACGTCGCTCGGATAATGAACGCCGCAGTATACTCTGGAGAATGCGATAAGCGGCGGCAGAAGGCAAAGCAATACTGTAAGCGCATTACGAAGCTTTACGTTCTCTATGTTCCTCCAGACAAGATACAGCATGATGCCGTAGCAGAACATACTGTTCATGGAATGCCCGCTCGGAAGAGAATAACCGTGCTCCTCGATCAGCCACAGAAGATCGTCGGGGCGCGGTCTTTTTATTATATGTTTCAGCGCCTGATAAAGCCCGGAGTTGATAAGCGCGGCGATGACCGCCATATTACAGTCCGCCTTGTGCCAGCTGATCAGGTTCACCGCCAGGATCACCACGCCGGTCCCGACAAGGACCTCCCAGTTGCCCATGAACGTGATGGATTTCATCAGCGGATCCATCAAAGGACCTCTCAGGCTCCTTATCGCGTTGCCGACAGTCCTGTCAAAATCCAAGAGCAGATCCGCCGTATAGAGATAGTGAATCAGAAAAAACACCGAGAGAGCTGCTGCGGCTGCGATCAGCCTTAGCACGTAGGTGTTTCTGTGATCATATCGTTCTGCGGTATTTTCAGGGTGTGTATCCATAAAGCCTCTATTTTCCTGCCTTCCCTTTTATCTTTTCATTCATGAAGTCAACAAATGTAGCCCTTGGGACTGAAAGATATTTCTCTGGTATCAGTATCGCCTCCTGGACGCCTTTCCTGAGATATATGTATTCATCATTTTCCTCAACGCTGATGATGTCTGAATAAGGAACGTGCCTTGTCCCGTCGGCAAGCTCCTCATATATTTCGTCGTCTTTGAACTCAAGCGTTGCTTCCCTTTCATACGGAAGCCTGCCTTCCTCCTTCAGCTTAAGTATCTGCTTCCGTATACTCTTCTTCGCGAAGTACGGATAAGAGAAGAACCAGATTGCCGAAAAGACAGCAAGAAAAGCTGCTTCAGTCATTATCAGCCCTCTGTCTGCCTTTACCACATACATTACGAGCAGAGCGAAAAGAGATATTGCAAAGCCGAATATCCTGCCGCGGAACAAAGCGCTTCGTCCTGCTCTGGAGTGGAAAGCGATGTAAATGTTATACCGGATGTAATCTTCTTCTTCGATCTTTACCTTGAATTTCATGGCCTCGTCTCCTTGTTATGCCTGTTTCCATTATATAGCAACAGCGCTGAAGTGAAAATGTGTTTTTCTGAACCGTCCCAAAAACATACAACACATGCTATAATAGACACAGGAGGATAGAGATATGGCAATACTCAGAAACATACCGACGCTGATCAAGGTCCTTGGATCGATCAGCAGTCTTGACAGATACATCAAAGGCATACTGGAGGCGCGCGAAGCCGGCGACCCGGCGAAAGAGCGTGAGGTGATCGGCGAGGACATAAAGATCTGGGCCAACAATGTTGCCAGGGAATTCGACATCACCATCGAGGTCGAAAATCCGGAGAACATACCGGAGCAGGACGGCTGCGTATACATCTCAAACCATCAGGGCTACGCTGACATCATCGCCCTCATCGTCGCGCTGGATGGACGTCAGCTGGGATTCATCGCGAAAGACTCTTTGGAGAAAGTTCCTTATCTCGGCAAATGGATAAAGCTCATAAGAGGCCTCTTCATCAAGCGCGGCGACAACAGAGAAGCGCTGAAAAGCATGCGCGAGGGCATCGAGCTTGTAAAGAACGGCTACAATCTTGCCATCTTCCCTGAAGGAACAAGGAGCCGCGGACCTAAGATGGGCAAATTCAAGGCCGGAAGCTTCAAGCTCGCGACCAAGGCGAAGGCGCCGATCGTGCCTGTTTCCATCTCCGGAAGCTATAAGTGCTTTGAGGAGAAGGGTTATCATCAGCCTGCAACGATCAAAGTCATGTTCCACCCTCCGATAGAGACGAAAGATCTGTCCAGGCAGGACATCATGGATATA
>CAYMBU010000086.1:0-6974 GCA_964388765.1 uncultured Eubacterium sp. | reverse complement strand
CACTGAACTGCACAGCCATAAGATCATCTATGCCGTTCTCCGATACTCCCCTTCTGTACGAATTCACCTTGAACGTTGAAATGCCGCGGTTTTCAGATAATATACGGCTCGTCGCTCTGACAATAAATCCAGTTCTGCCGCTACTGAAGGCGGCCTTCGCTGTATCAAGCCTTAGCTCATCTGCAACGGAACACACCACGTTTTCACACACCGTTATTACCGGAATGATACCCGTTATCATGATCATCGATACTATGAACACAGGGAGTATCACGGATGCCTCGACTATATACATTCCCTTCCTGCTAATAAGACCTTTCAACTGAATATTTTCCCCCGTTCACCTCAAACACCGCCTTAAGCCCTGTACTGTATTCCCTGACCCTGAAATCCGCATAATGGCAATATCTCATGTTGATCTGTATCAGGTCCATCATCCTGAGAAGCTTCATATTCTCATCCATCAGATAGAGCATGACCTTCAGATAGTCCTGATACTCATTCCCGTGCTCGTTATGCGGGTCTACGCACGGCACCTCTCCTTTCATCTCAGGCGAGCTTCCATCTCCGTGCTCTTTTATCCCTCCCTTTATGACAGATTCCAGACTAAGCGCCCACGATGCTTTGTCCTTATAAAGCGGCACCTTTTTGCCGCTGATCAGAAGATTATAGTCGTTAACACTCTCACATGCCGCCCAGCCCGTCAGGAGCAAAGCCCTTACAGCTTCTGCGCCGGGTCCCGGTGTTATAAGCTCTGCTGCCGCAAGAGCTTCAGCCCCCATTTCAGGATCTTCAAATGCATATATTGTATTGAACACCAGTCTTACGGCAGTTATTTTATGCTTTATCCCCTCTTCAACTTCCTCTTCACTCTTCTTCCCTGTTATCAGATATTCCACTTCACTGTTTAGATATGTCTTCCCAAGCCCCTTGTCATCTGACCTGTCTTTGAAATACATCAGTGCATACTGATCTTCCAGATATCTGTTCCCACTCTGTGTGATGATATCAACCAGAGAACCGGCATTCTCTACAGCATGCTTTACTGAAGCAGCGGATACAGATCTTTCTGTTCCTCGTGACGGAAGGTCTGTCATCAGAGCTCCTCCACCTTCAGTTATTGGCTGTGCCGGTCCATGATCTTCAAATTCATTTACCCTGCCGGCCAGTTTCCCTGCTTCTCTGAATACAGCCGCTCTGACGATCTGTTTCCTGAAATTATCTGTATCCATGAGAGAATGACCGGCAAGATAAGTATCTACTCCTGACATACTTACGTATTTTTTATCAAGTACCGATCTTCCTGCGTAAAATCTTAGCTTACTGCTTATCTCGGGCTGGAGGCCGTAAAATGCGAATATATCATACCTGTCCTGCAGATTCTGATCATATTCCGCAAGTATGGAATCACACCACAGATTTCCGAGAGCACCGAATGATCCTCTTACTGCCGCATTCTTGGCTTCTCTTATGAATGCCAGAGACATCATTATCAGGCTGACCATAAACAGCATTATGAATATAGTGACCGAACCCCTTTTATTTCTGATCATAGCTATCCCTTTCATGAAGATCTCCGGCATCCATAACGAGTCAGCCGGCCAGCTCCCCCACCATCACCGCCTCAGCCTGATTCAATGCATATGCTCTTACGGCGTTCCCTTTATGGACTGTCCGCGAGGCAGTTCCCCTTATGTCTGACGACATCGATACACTTCTCCTCTTTATCCCGAACACATTTTCAGAAGAAGCTGCTTCACGCATCACTTCAATATGCGCTTCAGACTGCCTGATTTCATACCTGAACAGAAATACCGAGATCATGATCATGCTCAGTATCGTCAGTATTACCAGCGGCAGTACTATAGCGGCTTCAACCATCTCTTCTCCTCTTCTGCTTCGTATAGGCATGATACTGCTCCGTCAGCTGTTCAACGAACTGAATACGTTGTTGACAAACTTTGTGATCTCAGTACGGAATATGATCCCGAGCGCTACGGCAAGAGCTATCAATATGGCCACCTGTACCATCTCCATTCCGTGTCTGTTCCCCAGGATCTGGACGATCCCGCTTTTTACTGTGTTCTCTGATTTTGTCTTCTTCATAATACTCATCCTCCTTCTACCTGTATTATCGCCGGCGCAGCTGTTACAAGCACAAGCACCAGCAGAAGCAGCGCAAGCGGCACAGTGAGCCTGGTCTCAGCAAGCCTGCCGCGCTCTTCAGCGTTTCTTTTCCGGAGATCCCAGAGCAGCTCCGCTTCATTCTTCAGCTTTCCGCTTATATCAAAGCCCTTCAGCTGATTATCACGTATTATCCCTGCCAGCCTGGAAAACTGGCTGACTCCCATCGTTTCAGCTTTCCTTGTCATAACAGACACTATGTCGGATACGCCGTTTCTGACCTCATCCTCTATTCCGACGATCTCATTCTCAAAACAGCTCTTTTTCACTCGCTTTCTATATCCTTCGGCAATTCTCATAAAAGCTTCCCTGAATATCAGTCCTGACCCCATCAGAAGCAAAAGCTGATCATTGAATGCGGGGAGGTCTCTTTCAACGCTGCTTATCTTCTCCCTCTTCAACTCGCGCTTTTTCCTTTCTCCATTGATATATAAAAGCCAGATCAGAAAAGGCGCCATTAGTATCAGCGTAAGTTCAGTACCGCTTCTGCCTTTTCTCCAGATAAGTTCCGTCCCGTCGGAAAGCGAAGAAGGAAGCATTATCTTTCTGCCGCTTTCCTTTGACAGCTTAGACATCAGCTCCGATATCTCCGCCTCAAAAAGAGTCTTACTGTCGTCTCCCCGGCCTTCCCCGGTATCAGCCGTAACGCTGTCGCCGCTGACCGTAAGCATAACATCTTTCGTCTCTTTTCTGCCTTTTATATCTGCTTCTATTCTAAGAGGGAACGATACCGTCTCATCCGTATCATCTCTCATAACTCCCTGCACTGTTCCATTCCCTGACCTAATATACTTTGCTCCCGACAGATGATTTTTCAGCATACTGACTGAAGTAAGCAAAACGACTGACAGGATTATCATTATGATCGTTTTTCTGTTCTGTTCATCCCTGATAAACTGCGCGAATGAACCCAACTCTTTTATTACCTTTTTCATACTTCTATATCCGTTATCCTTCTGATCAGATGATAAGAGTACGCCGTCACGGCCAAAGCAGCAGTCATAAGCGCCGCGCCCAGTACATTTCCATACAGCACCTCGATGTAGTCAGGAGCGATAACTCTTAAAAACAGTATTATTACCGCAGGCATTACACTTATCATTACGCCCTCTGTTTTCTTCTGGGACGTCAGCGCCTTGATCTCATTTTCTATTTTGATCTTGTCTCCGATCATAGCCGAGGCGTCCGTCATTGAGGTGATCATATCGCCGCCTGTCTCCCTGCAGGTACTGTACACACCGGCAAACATCTCTATATCCTCTATCCCTGATCTTTCAGCAAAATCGTTCATTGCATCTTCATCGCTGTACCCTTCACCGATGAGCTTCAGCATACCGCGTATTTCTGTCATTATTTCATCGTCATCTTCATATATGGCAGACAACTCTTTCTCAGCCTCATAAAGCGCTTCCTGCAGATGTCTCCCTCCGGCAAAAGAAGCAGCAAGCGAATCCAGAAGATCCCTGAACTGATCACGGAGCCTCATCCTCCTTTTTTCAGCCATCATACCTGTGTATATCCTGCATGCCGGTATATACAGGATCAGTGAAGCAGCAGCAGTCAGGACCGTGTCATAGAACAGGATACCGGCGGCAGCGAGTCCTGCGGCCAGCATGATAAGAATCATTATTTTTTCCGGTCTGCCTGCCATATATCTCCTGTAGTCCATTACAATCCACCATGCTGTCCTCTGAGTTCCATCTTCTCACGGTTTATCAGCCCGTTTCCTTTTCTGATGAGCTGCATGTTCCTGTCCAGTCCAAACAGTTTATTGAGTATGTATTCTCCATCTTTATATCCTGTAAGCTCACTTACTTCAGTCACTCTTCTTGAGCCGTCGCTCATTCTTGTCAGATGCACGCATATATCTATTCCCTCAAGGATCTGCGCCCTGACCGCTTCAAGAGGTATCTCCTCAGACATCAGGTACATGGCCTCCAGTCTTCTAAGCATTCCTTCAGCCGAATTCCCGTGCCCTGTCGTTATACTTCCGTCATGGCCGGTATTCATTGCCTGCAGCATCATTGCCACCTCCCGGCCTCTGACTTCCCCGACGATTATTCTGTCAGGCCGCATCCTGAGACTTGTCCTGATAAGCATATCCATGGTGACTTCTCCATTCCCCTGGGAATTCGCTGTATGACATTCCATCTGAACGAGATCATCTATATTGCCCAGCATAAGCTCACGTGAATCTTCTATAACGATCACTCTCTCCCTCTTTGGTATGAAGTCTGTAAGCGCATTAAGGAACGTTGTCTTTCCTGAAGAAGTACCTCCGCTTATCAGTATGTTGTATCCTGACTCGACAAGGCATTTCAGCATGTCTCTGCATTCTTCCGTAAGCGTTCCCTCTTCCACCTTCCTGCCTATCGTTATCCTTTCATCGGAAAACTTTCTGATGGTCAGTACCGGCCCGCCGTATGCCACGTTCCTGTATACTGCGTTGACTCTTGACCCGTTCTCAAGCCTTGCGTCAAGTATCGGGTTCATCTCATTTATCTCGCGTCTGCATGATGCCGCTATGTTTCTTATTATCTCCTCTAGCTCGCCGCGCGAATCAAAGTCACTCCTGACCTTTGAAATGCCGTTCTTTGTTTCAACGAATACGTTGTCTGTACCGTTGATCATTATCTCATTAATTTCCGGATCATCGACCAGATACATGAGTATGCCGAGCCTGCTTCTTGTCCTGGCATATATGAGATCCACCAGCTCTTTCATTTCAGCCGCGGAAAGACAGTCTTCGTTTATGATCTCGTCCTCTATGATTCTTCTATATGACTCTTCAGTGAAGGTTTCCCGTTCAAACGCTGACAATCCGGAGAATATCTTCTTTATCTCTGTCAGATTTCGTCTGTATATCTCCCTGGTCCTGTCTTTCATCTATTCGGCACACCCCACTATCTTCTCTGCGAGCATGCTCACATCTCTTCCATACTTCCCCCGTATATCTATCAAAGTCCTGCCGCTCTGTCTCACGAATGCAGACGGTTCGTATGTGAGAGACTCAGCCGACGGGTCACTGTCCGCATGGCACCGACCGTCGTCCAGATCAGTGACGTTTATAAGACGTCCGCGCGAAGTCCCGTTATCAAAGCCCTTCTCCCGCACTTCACCGGAGCTGTCTTCCTTCTGCTTCACACAGACTACGACGTCAGCGCTCTCTATAACATATTCCGCCAGAGATGTAAGGTGATTGCCCACGTCTATGACCAGATATGAGAATTCTCCCATCCTGTCTATCATCTTCAGAAGCTGTTTCAGCTCGCCGGGAGTCATCTCGCTGGCTGCTCTGTTATTGCTCATACCTCTTATATGGCTGACCCCTTCCTGGGATGATATGAATTTACAGAGCGGAACGTCGTCTCCGGCGTTGAGATGATACAGAAGAGAAGTCATATTACCGCCGTCACTTTCCCCTGTATATTTCCTGGAGCCGTCAAGCGGGCAGAGACTCATGAACAGTGTTTTCTTATCAAATCTGTACTTGAGGAATCTCGCCGCCGTCATGGCTGCTGAAGTCGTGCCGCACCCTCCTCTTGCCGAAAAGAAAACTACGGTCCTGCACTTTCTTCTGCCATGGAAGTAAAGATCTATGCCCATGACTCTGGCGTAATAGTAAATGATCTTTCCGACGAATACCCCCGCGTCTTCATATCTGAATATCTCCATGTTCTCTGCGCTGTAGCTCATATCATATGACTCGCGGTATGTAAGATGAATAACGACGGGCATGCCGCTGTCAGGCTCGCTGCCAGGGTCTTTATCTGTAAGCAGTATCTGCACATCAGATTTGTCCCCATGTATAAAGCCGTTTTCATCCGTTTTCAGCGCGATAAACTGGAAATCTCTGCTCTCATGCGACAGTCCGCGTAAAAGTGCGTTTCTGTAGTTTCTGTCGCGTACCTGTATGCCTATCTTCACTGTTTCCATGATCAAAGCCTCCCGTGTTTTGTCTTCCTGTGAACCCGACTCTATCAACTTCCCCATACAATGTCAACCATTATTTCCATTTTCATCCATATTCAGACTTTCCTCACAGAATGCATTTGACAATATCAGAACTGTATCATATACTGTGTTTGCGTGATGATACGCATTATATCTTCAGGGCAGGGTGTGATTCCCGACCGGCGGTATAGTCCGCGAGCTTCAAGGCATGATCCGGTGTGATTCCGGTACCGACAGTACAGTCTGGATGGAAGAAGAGATATATATGATATATTTACTTTTTCATGTGCCCTGGAGTATTCCAGAGCATTTTTTATTGACGGGTCTTCCCCGCCCTGCGAGAGGTCCAGATGGAAGAGAAATATATGAGGCGCGCGATAGAGCTCGCCCTGAAAGGAACCGGATATACCGATCCGAATCCAAGAGTCGGCGCTGTCATCGTAAAGGATTACAGGATCATTGGCGAAGGATATCATGAGAGATACGGTGAGCTTCACGCCGAAAGGAACGCGCTTGCTCACTGCACTGAGGATCCGCGCGGTTCTTCAGTATATGTCACGCTTGAGCCCTGCTGCCATCACGGAAAGCAGCCCCCGTGCACAGACGCTCTCATCGAGGCCGGCGTTTCTGAGGTGATAATCGGTTCACCTGATCCCAACCCTCTAGTTGCAGGCAAAGGCATAGAGATCCTGAGAAAAGCCGGTATCAATGTGACTGTGGATTTTCTCCGCGCAGAATGTGACGCGATAAATGAAATGTTCTTTTACTACATAACAAAAGAGCTTCCTTTAGTCACGATGAAATATGCGATGACTATTGACGGGAAGATCGCTTCT
>CAYMBU010000085.1:0-7121 GCA_964388765.1 uncultured Eubacterium sp. | reverse complement strand
TCTGGTGAAAACAATTTTACTTTTTTCAACTGTCCACTTGACGGGTAGCAGTTCATTAAAAGCCGTGGTTTTTTTATGCGGCGGTCATTCGGCGGTTTGCCTTTATCTCCGCATAGTAGTATAATATTATGGAATGTAATTTGTTTACGGGAAACATTATGTATTAATTGTTTCAGGAGGTATATATGACACAGGTAGTATGTGCGAATTGCGGACAGGCCCTGAGGCCGACTGACAAGTTCTGCTACAACTGCGGAGCTAAAGTAGTGCCTATCAAAATGACGCCTGAGGTGAAGGCAGAGGAGCCGAAGCCGGAAGTCATCAGAAATATCCCGAGGACCCCGGTGCAGAGGCCGCAGGAAGCACAGGAAGCGAAGCCTGCACCAGAGGAAAGGCCTAAGTTCCACATGGATGAGAGCCTGAGCTGGAATACAGACGGTTATCCTGAAGCCCAGAAGCACGAGACCGAGGATGCAAATTTCAGCTGGAACGATTCCAGCGCTCATGACCGTATAAAGAAGCGCCAGGAAGAAGGGCGCGAGTCTCTGTTTGAGCCGGAACAGCCTGAAGAGGCTGCACCAAAGGCCGAAGCTGAGATCGCGGATGTAGTTCCTGCTGCGGAAGACGTACTCAAAGCAGTTGAGGCAGAATCAGCCATGAAGGCCGCTGAGGCAGAGGCGGAAGTACAGGAAGAGGCTGCGCCGGAAGCTCCAGCAGAACCGGAAGAAGCACCTGCAGAAGAAGTACCGGCTGCAGAACCGGAAGTGACACCGGCACCGTTTGCGGCATTTGCCGGAAGCGATTATGAGGAGGAAGACGACGGCGAAGTTCCGACTATCGAGTCCATTGAAGCCAAGGCAGCGGAAGAGGCAGAAGCCGCAAAGGCAAAGGAGGTCGAGAAGGAGATCTTCGGATACACGATCGACGATGTTGATGAAGATGCGGGAAGCGCCAAAGTCATAGATAAATTCTATACATACAGCAAGAAGCAGGAAGAGTTCCAGCAGCTCCTGGATCAGGAGAACGAGAGACTCAGGGGAAGCCGCCCTGAAGAAGCTGTAAAGACTGAGGTTGAAGCTCCGGAAGCTGAAAAGGCAGAGCCGGAAGAGATCAAGCCGCTAAGCGCTGAAGAGGCAGAGGGATTCGTAGGAGTCCAGATGCCGGAGACTCCGATGGAGGCAGACGCGACAGAAGAGACTGCTCCGGAAGCTCCTGCAGAGCCTGAAGAAGCACCTGCTGCAGAGTTCCTGGATGGAAACTTCGGAAAGACCGACAGCGTAGAAGAAAGCAGCGCCGAGGAAAAGCCTGAGTCAGACGGTAAAGTCGCTGCTGCAGTAGGTACTGTAGCTGCAAGCGCAGCTGCTTTTGCCAAGATCGCAGACAAGGTCAAGGCAAAGAACGCAGAGAAGTTCGAGTTTGCAAAAGAAAAGGCAGACGAGCAGTTCAGCGAATTCAGCGGTAAGGTTGAAGAGGCACAGGCGGCGTCCGATGCAAGAGTCATAGAGGCGCAGGCTGCTTCAGAAGCTAAGGCTGAAGAGATAGCAAACAGATTCGAGGCTGCCAGAGAAGCTGCCGTAGAAAAGGCCGAGGCAGAGAAGGCAGAAGTTGAAGCCAAGGCAGAAGACTTTGCAGAAGAAGTTGCTGCTGACGCAGAAGAGTTTAAAGAAGACGTCAAAGAAGATGCAGCAGACGTTAAGGCAGAAGCTGTTGAGGATTCATTCAATAAAGTAAAGGAAGAAGTCGAAGATAAGGCAGAGGAGACAGAGGCAAAGACAGACGAGATTCCTGAGGAGATCAAGAAAGAAGTAGAGGAAGAAGAACACAAGCTGACATATCAGGAAGTGTTCGATCAGGAGTCTGAGAAAGCCTCCAAGCACACATTCCTGAAGATCATCGCCATTCTGATCCTTCTTCTGATAATATTGGAAGTAGTCGCGATACTGATCAGGCGTTTCGCGCCGGACAGCCCTGCGGGTCTTCAGATCCAGCAGATCTATGAGATGCTGTTCAGCCGGTTCACCGGGAATTGATCAGGGGGCGTATAAAGCCCCAGGGGAAATGTAGTGAGATTCTGGAAGAAACAGGAGTCAAGCGAAAAACCACAGCGTAGAAAGAGCGTGATCATCCTCCTTATTCTGGCGGTGATCATGCTTCTTTTCCTTGCATCCGATTTTTTCACCGACTGGATGTGGTTCGGTGAGGTCGGATACACGAGCGTATTCCTTAAAGGGATATTCACCCAGCTGTTGATGGGTATCCCGATCTTTGTCGTGGTTTTCTTCGTAACGGACGTTTATCTCCGTATGATCAAAACAAGATATTTCGCAAATGTAAGGTCTGATGTGGAGCCTGACAAAAAGAAGCTGTCACTGATGACAAATGCAATGGCGGCGGCTTTTGCAATGCTGGTGTCGTACATCACGGCGACGTCCATGTGGTACGACGGGCTGATGTTTTCCAACGCGACGGACTTCAATATCAAAGACCCTGTATTCCATCATGACGTATCATTCTATATATTCAGGTACGAGTTCCTGAAGGATCTGAACGCGCTTCTGATCACGATCACGTTCCTGTACTTTGCGATAACGCTCGGATACTACTGCCTGCTCATTGTTATGAGGAAGCCGCTGGTGTTCGAGGAATATACAAATGACACGCCGCAGGGGCCGGGGCCTTTTGACGACACGCCGATCGGAAGGAGGTTCGGCGACTTTGCCGACCAGGTCGGAGACAGGATACCTAACATAAGAACGTTCAGGAGATTCTCCAAAGCCGATTCGAGCGAGCTTTTCGAGTCAGCGTCCAACCAGCTGGTGATACTGGGAGTCGTGTTCTTCCTGCTTCTGGCTTTTGATTTCACACTCAGGCAGTACGATCTGCTCCACATCCATCTTGGAGTTGTATACGGAGCAGGATTCACTGCGGCTACGGTCGTCCTCTGGACATTCCGCGTGCTCGCTGTGCTCGCATTGGCCGGAGCCGTAAGTATCGCTTTGTTCCTGAAGAAGAAAAAGTTCAAGAAGATCGCTTTGATACCGCTCCTCATGGCGATAACCGCCGGAGTGGGCATCCTTGGGAGCATCGTCGTCCAGAGCTATATCGTATCTCCGGACGAGCTCAACAAGGAATTGAAGTATCTCAAGCGTAACATAGAGTTCACACAGCTCGCGTACGGCCTGAAAGACGTCGACGTCAAGCCTTTCAGCTCATCGAATGATCTGGACGCCAAGGCGATCACGGACAACAGCCAGACTATTTCCAACGTCAGGATCAATGACTACGACCCTGTCAACACGTTCTACAACCAGACACAGAGCATCAGGCAGTATTACACATTCAACGACGTAGACGTGGACAGGTACACGATAAACGACGAACTCACGCAGACATACCTTGCTGTGCGTGAGATAGATGATAAGAAGATAAGCAACACATGGCTGAACCGCCACATCAAATACACGCACGGCTACGGAGTGACTCTATCCAGGGTAGACACCGTGACGGCAAGCGGACAGCCGGACGTTCTCATAAAGAATATTCCGCCGGAATCCTCTATCGATACGATCTCGATCGAGCAGCCGCGTATCTACTTCGGTGAGATGACGAACGACTATTCACTCGTGAATACCAACGAGGATGAATTTGATTATCCGGACGGAGACAAGAATAAATACACGCGGTACGACGGTAAAGCAGGCGTGAAGATGGATCCGTTCGCCCGCCTTATGTTCGCGATCAAGGAGAAGAGTCTGAAGCTTCTCGTTTCCACGAATATCACGGGCAAGTCACGCATCCTTGAGAACCGTAATGTCATAAAGCGTGTGACCAAGATATTCCCGTACATCAAGTATGAGGGGGATCCGTACTGCGTAGCGGTGGACGGCAGGCTCTACTGGATAGTGGATGCTTTCACGACCAGCAGGCATTACCCGTATTCAGAGCCGTATACGGGATACGTAGGCGGCGACAATTATGTAAAGAACTCAGTGAAAGTCATTGTCGACGCATATGACGGCACGTGCGACTTCTATATTGTGGATGATGAGGATCCTATCGCGAAGACTCTTGAGAAGATCTATCCTAAGCTTTTCAAAGAGGGAAGCGAGATGCCCGAGGAGCTCAGGAAGCATATCAGATATCCGAGCGATCTCTTCAGGATCCAGGCACAGATCTATACAAGATACCACATGAACAACGTTAAGGTATTCTACCAGCAGGAGGACATGTGGGACGTGGCGCATGAGATCTACGGTACAGACGAGCGTGAGATGACTTCCAATTACTATATAGTCAAGCTTCCGGGCGAGAAAGACGCGGAATTCATCAACCAGATCCCGTTCACGCCGAAGTCGAAGCAGAACATGACTGCGCTCATGATAGCAAGGAATGACGGAGATGACTATGGGAAGCTCGTGCTGTATAAGCTCCCGAAGAGCAAGACAGTATACGGGCCGATGCAGGTAGAGGCGCAAATAGACCAGAACACAGTGATATCTCAGGACTTCTCGCTGTGGAGCCAGGCCGGTTCCAAGTACAGCAGAGGGAATATGTTCGTAGTCCCGATCAACGATTCGCTGCTGTATATCGAGCCTGTATATCTGGAAGCTTCCAACTCCGCCATACCGGAGATGAAGCGTGTAATAGTGATGTATAATGACAGGATCGCATATGAGCCTACGCTCGGCGACTGTCTGAAAGAGCTGTTCGGCGTATCAGGCGGAACAGTGACGAGCAAGACTGCCAAACAGGATGACGGATCAGATGCAGATACAGACGGCAGCAAGGCAGACAAGAAGGGCAGCAAAGACGGAGAGCCGGCATCCGGCTACGCCAAAGCGGCGCAGGAAGCATACGATAAGGCACAGGAAGCCCTGAAGGAGGGCGACTGGGCTAAATATGGCGAGTACATGGACAAGCTCGAGGAATACCTCGGCAAGCTCGCAGAATGACCCGTCTGAGACGGTTGTGTCAGGGTCATAAACACACGTAAGGAGAAACGCATGCTTAATTTTGATTTTGATAAGATGCTGTTCACGATCCCGAAGGATAAGCACGATCCGGCGAGCCTGAGAAAACTCCTGGATGAACACAAGGAAGTGCACTTCGTGTCATTTGTCGGGATAGATATCGCAGGGCACGACACAGATGAGAAGATACCGGTCGCCAGGTTCATCAGAGACATGGAAACGATGCTGAAGCACGGCGTACAGACTGACGGATCATCTGTAGCGCTTCCGAAGATCGCCGACCTCGGAAACGCGAAGGTGGACATCATACCCGATCCGGACGTGAACTGGTATGTCGATTACAACTACCAGTACATCGGGTGGCATACTGAGCTTCCGGTCGGAACGCTCAGGATACCGTCTTTCCTGGTGCATAACGACGCGTTCGAATGCGGATCGAGATCCACACTGAGGAATGCGGTACGGTGCTTCAAGGAAGAGATAATGGATGAGCTCCTCGATCACCCGTATGTTTTTGATAACATTAACGGCGTAGACAGCGTGGATGAAATAGAGGACCTCATCGTGACCTCCGCCACTGAGCTGGAGTTCTGGGTCAGGACACCGGACGAGAAAGGTGACAGAGAGCAGCTGTTCACTTCACAGATGCTGAAAGAGCAGTACTGGAAGAGGACTTACGGCGACGTGAGGACCGCTCTCGAGGAGACACTTGTCATGCTTGACAAGTACGGCATCGACATCGAGATGGGGCATAAAGAAGTCGGAGGCGTCCAGGCCAAGATGAAGAACAGCGGCCATTACGACCACGTGATGGAACAGCTTGAAATAGACTGGAAATACGCGGATGCCCTGCAGGCGGCAGACAACGAGAGACATATAAAATATGTGATAAGGGATCTGTTCACACAGCATGGCCTCGACGTTACTTTCATGGCAAAGCCATTCCCGGACGTAGCGGGAAGCGGAGAGCATACGCACATTGGCGTCGCCGCGAAGCTGAAAAACGGAAAGACAGCTAACCTTTTCGCACCGGCTGACATGAAGAAAGACTTCATAAGCCCGATAGGATTCGGCGCGCTGATGGGGCTTCTTAAGAACTATGAGGTGATAAATCCTTTCATCAGCTCGTCCAACGATTCCATGAACAGGCTGAAGCCCGGCTATGAAGCACCAGTATGCATAGTAACGTCGCTTGGCCATTCGGTAGACAAGCCGTCGCGTAACAGGACCGTGCTGGTCGGGCTCGTGAGAGACGCAAACGATCCTCTGGCAACGAGATTCGAGCTGAGGGCTCCGAACCCGAAGAGCAACACGTATCTTGTACTTGCCACCGCGTATCTGGCCATAATGGACGGTATCAAGGCGGCGCTCGCGGAGAACAGGACGTCGGCTGATCTGGAGAAGTCACTGTCCAAGAAGTATGGTGAGGAAGATTTCTATCTGGATACTGACAGAGAATACAGAAGTGAAGAGGACGTATTCACTTACTATACTGAAGAAGAGCGTGAGAAGCTGTTTGGCCGCGCGCCGGAGACCGTATGGCAGAACTTCAAGGCGTTCGAGAAATATCCCGACAAGATGAAGATCTTCCATAACAGTGTCATACCGGACAAGATACTGGAGTCGTTCAAGGCGCAGATGATAGAGCAGTGGGCGACAGAGATATACAACAGGCTTGTTCCTGAGACCATGGATTTCATCAGGACGGTAGTGAAGCTGCACGACGTGAAGGATTTCAATGATGTCGACGTGCAGAACTGGCTCGAGATCGAGAGGCTGAAGAGAGCCCTCGGCCAGAACACGCTGGAACAGGAATGCCTGCTGACACAGATCAAGCACGCGCTGGACGAAAAGCGCTACGACGACGCTTCCGACCTGCAGCTTGAGATCAAAGCCCGCAAGGAAGAATTAATGAACCTGTATGCAGATTATCAGAAGAATCTGCTGATATAACTGTGTCAAGGGGGACAGTCCTTTTTGACACATTCTGTGAAGAATTGAACACAGAATGTGTCAAAAAGAACCGTCCCCAGTGACACCGACAAACAGAAAAGGAGAAGAGAAATGCTGGACATCAAGCGTATCAGAGAGGATTACGAAGGAGTCAAGGAAAGAGTCGAGTTCCGCGGCAAGGGAAGCTTCGGCATCGAG
>CAYMBU010000084.1:3543-7133 GCA_964388765.1 uncultured Eubacterium sp. | reverse complement strand
TCCTTATCGGCCTCAAGTATCGTCTCTCTGTCCTACAAAGCTGAAACTAGCATGCTCACAGTGGATTTCGGCAGATGGAAAGTCGTTATCAGCGCATTGACGATCTTATATTCATATCCCGGATAGATGAATATTCCCGTATCTGCATGCCCCGCTTTGATAAGCCACTTGCCGTATTCCTCATCAAAGTATGCTGCACTCTCAAGCGTTCTTGTGGATGTCGTTCCTATAGAAACGACACGCTTTCCCTCCAGAATGGCTTTATTGATGCGTTCTGCAGTCTCATCAGAGATCGAGTATGACTCAAAGTGCATCTGATGATCTTCAACTCTGTCACATTTTACAGGTCTGAAAGTACCAATACCAACGTGAAGAGTCACATACTCAAGGTCTACACCTTTGTCAGCGAGTTTCTTCAGCAGATCCTCTGTAAAATGAAGTCCCGCTGTCGGGGCAGCAACAGAACCTTCTTCTCTGGCATATACAGTCTGATACATATCTTTATCAGACTCTTCAGCTTCACGCTCTATATACGGAGGAAGAGGCATCTTTCCGAGTTCTTCCAGGCGCTCCATGAATATCCCGTCGTACTTGAATTTTACGATCCTGGTCCCGTCTGCTCCATAGCCCATGATCTTTGCTCTGAGCTTGCCGTCGCCGAACGTTACTGTATCGTCTTTCTTCAGTCTTCTTCCGGGGCGCACCATAGTCTCCCATGTGTCCGGCTCGTCTTCCACTTTGTGTGAAAGAAGGAATTCACAATGTACACCTGTCTTGTCTTTTATGCCAAAAAGCCTGGCCGGAATAACTTTGGAATCATTCATGACCATAATGTCATCCGGGCCAAGATAATCAATAATATCGTGGAATCTCCTGTGCTCTATCGTGCCTTTTTCTCTGTCGAGCACCATGAGCCTGCATTCGTCACGCTGACTCATAGGCTCCTGCGCGATAAGCTCTTCAGGAAGATCATAATCAAAATCGTTAATATCCATATTGTCTTGCTTTGCTTATATGTTCAGGAATTTTATCTGAACGCTTCCGTTGTTTTCTGTTTCTTCAGAATCGCCTGTTCCGTTCGCCTTGGACGCCCTCTTATCGTCATCTTCACCAAACGGATACTCGACTCCCATATGTTCGTATCCCAGCCTTGATACCATTCTCCCTTTCTGTGTTCTGTACAGGAGTCCGGACTGTATCAGATATGGCTCATATGCATCTTCTATAGTGACACGTTCTTCTCCGATGCTTGCGGCTATGGTATCGATACCTACAGGACCGCCGCCGAATCTTTCAATTATCGTTCTGAGGATCTCTCTGTCAAGGCTCTCAAGTCCCAGACTGTCAACGCCGAGCTGATCCAGCGCCTGCTTCGTGATCTCACACGTGATCGCACCATCGCCTTTCACCTGTGAAAAGTCTCTTATTCTTTTCAGCAGCCTGTTGGCGACACGAGGCGTTCCTCTTGAGCACTTCGCCATCAGCAGTCTGGATTCTTCATCCGTCGGAACTCCCATAAGGTCAGCTGACCGGCCTATGATCTGTGCAAGTTCCTCGTTAGTATACAGCTCGAACTTATCGATTACTCCGAATCTGTCTCTTAACGGAGATGACAGGCTTCCTGCTCTCGTTGTAGCTCCTATCAGAGTAAACTTTGCGATATCCAGCCTTATGGATCTGGCAGAAGGCCCTTTACCGATCACTATGTCCAGCGCATAATCCTCCATAGCTGAATAGAGCACTTCTTCAACAGACCTGTTGAGCCTGTGTATCTCATCAATAAAGAACACATCGTTCTCATTAAGATTCGTCAGGATCGCCGCAAGATCTCCCGCACGCTCGATAGCCGGGCCAGACGTTATCTTTATGTCCACTCCCAGCTCATTGGCTATTATCTGAGCAAGCGTCGTCTTACCCAGTCCCGGAGGACCGTAGAACAGAACATGATCAAGCGGCTCGCCTCTGAGCTTGGCCGCCTCGATGAACACCTTCAGATTTTCCTTTACGGTAGATTGTCCGATGAAGTCATCTAGCCTTCTCGGCCTGAGCGACAGGCTGTCGCTTTTAAAATCGTCAGATGATTCCCTCACCTGTGTTATTCTCTCTTCTTCTTCCATATCAGTTCCTACATATTCTTGAGCGCGAGCTTGATATAATCTTCAGCCCTGAGACTGTCATCAGCAACTTTCCCAACTGAGCTTTCCGCTTCACTCTTACTGTACCCCAGAGCCATGAGAGCAGATACCGCTTCAGTCCTCTCGCTTGTGAACGCCTGTACAGGAGTGACTCCTGTATTCTCATCAGCAGCAAAGTCGCCCATCTTATCTTTCAGGTCGATGATGACTCTTTCCGCTGTCTTCTTTCCAACGCCGTTCGCTGTAGCTATTGTCTTGGCGTCGCCGGACGCTATCGTGCGCTTCAGTTCATCGACTGGCAGTATGCTCATTATAGAAATGCCTGCCTTGGCACCTATGCCGCTTACAGATATGAGCTGCCTGAAAAGCTCCAGCTCGTCACCTGAGCTGAATCCGTAAAGGCTGATATCATCTTCTCTTACAGCCATGTGGGTATATGCCTTTACATCCTCGCCTTCATAGTGTTTATACAGTGGACAGTTCGAAGGTATCGTAAGACTGAATCCGATACCGGATGAAGTTTCAATCACTACAGTTCCGTCCGTCTGGGGGTAAAATTTACCTTTAATGAATCTTATCATCTGTTCTCCCTATATCATCCTCGTCTCTACTCTCAGCCTGTTGCCGGCAGAGTGTCCGTGGCATATCGCCGCAGCTACAGCATCTGCCGTATCGTCTGGTTTCGGAACTTCCGGAAGATTGAGTATCGCCTTGACCATAGCCTGCACCTGCTTCTTATCCGCCCTTCCGTATCCGACGAGAGCCTGTTTGATCTGCGGAGGTGTATATTCATTCACAACAAGACCGCTGTTCGTACATGCAAGTATTGCTACACCTCTTGCTTCACCTACATGTATGACAGTTTTCGCGTTGCTGTTATAGAAAAGCTCCTCTATTGAAGCTTCTTCAGGCTTGTATTTCTCTATTACAGACATCAGCCCCGCATAGAGATGCTGAAGCCTTTCCGGCATGGGAACGCCGGCATCAGTAGTGATAGAATCATAGTCGACAGGAGTGAAATGATTCCCTTTCATATCTATCACTGCCCATCCCATGATCGCATATCCAGGGTCTATCCCAAGTATTCTCATGATTCTCTTATCCTTTGTAAATACCGCCGTTTGATATGAATAAGTATATCATAAGAACAGATGTTTGTCTATTGCTATTTTGTTTTATGCATGGTATAATTATACACAATTTAGTGCAGAATATACATGAACGTAGTTTTATTGTATTTATTTTGATATAAGCTTTCACTTCAGGAGGATATGATGCGTTATTCAAGACAGAACAAGATCCTGGAACTCATTAAGAACAATGAGATAGAGACACAGGACAAGCTTGCTGCTTTGCTGAGAGAAGAAGGATTTGAAGTAACACAGGCTACTATCTCGCGCGACATCAAGGAGCTTCAGCTGATAAAAGTACTGTCATCCGGCGGAAAATACAAAT
>CAYMBU010000084.1:0-3533 GCA_964388765.1 uncultured Eubacterium sp. | reverse complement strand
GCTGTCAGTAAGCGTCAGGATGCGCCTATCTCAGACAGATTCGTAAAGATATTCAGGGAAACTATCATTTCATGCAAGTCCTCGCATAACCTGATCCTGATCAAAACCCTTTCAGGGTGCGGCGGAGCTGCAGGAGAAGCCGTTGATAATATCGGCCTCGAGCATATCGTGGGCACAGTCGCCGGCGACAATACAATGCTCGTCGTAGTAGATGAAGAAGAAAACGTAAAAGATATAATGGATCTCTTCGATAAGATGCTGAAGAGCAGAAACAAGCCTAAAGATGATTGATCATATCAGTATCCGCAATTTTGCCATAATTGAAAATACTGAAATCGACCTCAGGGACGGTCTGAACGTGATAACCGGAGAGACAGGCGCTGGAAAATCCATCGTGATCGAAGCAGTCAGCCTGGCGCTCGGAGCCCGCGCAGACTCGTCCTTTATTAGACATGGGGAAAACAAAGCTGTAGTTGAGCTAGCTGCCGAGGTCAACGGTGACCAGTTCGTCATTTCCCGTGAAGTGAACACATCAGGAAGAAATATATGCAGGATCAACGGACATCTTGCCGCTCTGAATGAAGTACAGGAACTTGCCGGAAAGATAGCAGACATACATGGCCAGTATGACAACCAGCTTCTGCTTGATCCGGCGCATCATCTGGAGCTCGTCGATGCATTCAGACCCGCAGATATCGAACCCGCAAAGTATGCTTTCAACGCAAGCTATGACTCTTACAAAGCCATTCGTTCTGAATATGACGATCTTATCAGAACGGCTGAAGAGAACAGACGCAAAAAAGATTTCTATGCCTTTGAAGCTGAAGAAATCAAGAAGATAGATCCGAAACCCGGTGAAGACTGTGAACTTAAAGACAGAATATCGATGCTGGAGAACAGCGAGACGATCTATAACGCTCTTTATTCATCAAGACAGACTCTTTCTGAAGATGAGCCAAGCATCTTATCAATACTGGGAAGCATCAGATCCAGCTTAAACGATGTCAGCAGATATTCAGACAAGCTGAAGAAGCTCTCTGAGGATTTTGATGACGCATACTACCGCATAGAGGACTCCGCAGAAGAAATGAGAGGGATCTGCGAGATGACCGACTTCTCCCCTGCCGATCTTGACAATGCGATCTCAAGGCTTGACGAGATCGATGACCTTAAGAAGAAATACGGACCTGAGATCAGTGACGTGCTCGCATATAAGGAAAAAGTAGAGTCAGAACTGGACAAGATAGAGAATTTTGACGACAGAAAGAAAGAACTCGAGGCATCACTCAGTCTGGCAAAGAAAGACCTCATGGACAAAGCAGCCGCATTGACTGAAGTAAGAAAAGTCAGCGCCGCCCTTCTGTCAGGCGCAATATTATCTGAGCTTCGTGATCTTAATTTTGATGAGTCAAAACTTGAGATCGTAATAAGGAAAGCCCCGGCGATAAGCCGGACAGGCGCCGATGAAGCAGAGATACTCATGTCCGCAAACCGCGGCGAGCCGCTCAAGCCTCTTTCAAAGATCGCGTCAGGAGGCGAGATCTCAAGGATCATGCTTGCCATAAAGAATGTGACCGGCGGAAGATTCGACGTACCGACCATGATCTTTGACGAGATCGACTCAGGTATTTCCGGCATAACCGCCAGCGTTGTCGCAAGAAAGCTGAAAAAAATATCACACGACCATCAGATCGTGTGCATAACTCACCTCCCGCAGATAGCCGCTGCCGGAGCGTATAACTACAGGATCTACAAGGACTCAGACGACACCAGTACGTATACGCATGTCGAAAGCCTCTCAGATGAGCAGAAAACGCTTGAGATAGCGAGATTGCTCGGCGGTGATAATATTACCGATACGACTGTTAAAAGCGCCGAGGAGCTCATTCAGAGCTTTCTATAGCATCGTATATGTTTTGTCCACTCATTACATTTCAGACACGTCATCCGGCGTGTCTTTTTTATTCATGACTATCTCCCCTGCCTCAAGTATGAGGAACGAAGAGAACATGAATATCTGGCCGATGAGCTGCATTTTTGTCGGTACTATCCCCTGAATGAAAAAAGCGACCAGACCTGCGAACAGCGGCTCAAGAGCGAAAATTATACCCACATGAGAAGCTTCAGTATGTACCTGCGCTACAGGCTGGGCTATAAAAGAAAACGCTGTGCATATAAAAGTCAGGAACAACAGTGCGATCACAGTTCCTGTACTCTTCGGCGTGCCGATATCCCCGGCCGCAAAACTTATTATCAGCATAAGTATGCCGGTCCATATCATTGAAAGAACGCCTATCTGGACAGCGTCAAGCTTTTTCTCTTTTACGGCTATCCCTGTGGCTATAGTCTCCACTGCGTACACTATCGCCGTAAGGATACCGCATATGTCTCCTAAGAGATGTGTTTCAGGAAGCGCGCCTCCGCCTGTCAGTGTAAGAAGAGCTATACCGGCTGCCGACAGTATCACGGCTATGATTAATACGGGAGTCTGTTTTCTGTGCATGAACAGAAGCTCGATCACAGGAACAAAAATGACTCCCATGGCACAGAGAAAAGCGGCGTTAGGCGTAGACGTATATCTTATCGACATATTAGTGAGGCCATATGTCACCGCAAGAGTGCCGCCTACCACAAGAGACCATTTGAAAGTAGTTCTATCTATATGCATGAGTCTCTTTCTGAATATGAATGCAGTAACGGCGCTCGAAAGGATGAACCTGTAAGCGTTGAGTCCGAGAGTACCCATCTCAGGAATGCACATATTTATCGCAAGATAAGAAAACCCCCAGCACATTGTTACCAGGAGCAGAAGCATATCAGCGCCGAATTCTTCTTTTTTCTTGATCGTTGTCATATCCTGAAAGTCATATAGAAGCTATGAACATTTCCAGAGCCAGCGCAGGCTCCATAAGACCGTTTACTATATTCTTGTTAACATCATAGATGTTTTCGAGCATGCTCTTCAGCTTATCAAGTGAGTAGCGATTTGCGTACCCAAGTGCTTTTCTGACACGGTACTCGTTCAGGCCGGTCCTTCTGGCTATCTCTTGTGATCCCGCACCGTCTCTTACATTCATTTCCTTAGCTTCAAGCATGATCTCCAGCTGAGAACATATAGAGACTGTGAATGACATCGCCTCATATTGATCCTTGGAAAGCCGGTTGTTCAGTATCTCGAAAGCTCTTTTCTTATCGTTTCCGCTTATGCCGTCGAGAAGGTCAAAAATGAAAGTGTCGTTGTCGCCGATGACGGTGTCCGCAATTGCTTCCTGGGTCACCGATGGTCCGTCACAGCATGCCGCGATTTTTTTTATGTCATTATCAAAGTTGAAAAGTGTATAGTCACTTTCCCTGTTGCCGTATCCTGTTTCTCTTATCAGGAAGTTCATCTCCCGTCTGTTGATCTTCAGCCCGGCCGCATGAAATCTCTTAGCAGCAAAAGCCTCCAGCTCTTCCTGTGACAGGCTGTCAACCAAATCAGATGAGCCAGAATTCTTCCCAGCTATGACAAGCTTACCTCGGCCGTCTACATC
>CAYMBU010000083.1:6843-7214 GCA_964388765.1 uncultured Eubacterium sp. | reverse complement strand
ATACTACAGTCGGAAAACAACGATTTAGACTCTACAAAAAGGGGTACAGTTCAAAAAGTGTCGATAGGTAACGGATTTCACAAAAAACAGCTCCGTAGGTAACGAAACAGCCCTCCTGATGCAGTGGTTTCGTTACCAAAACCACCAAAAAGTGTCGATAGGTAACGGAATTCACAAAAAACAACTTAATAGGTAACGAGCTGGTTGCGACGGTTTGAATTTGGTTTTACAAAAAAGAGATGGGATAAACCCATCTCTTTTTTCTAATGGTCTGTGCGGGGCTTACGCCGGCACCTTTGTTTCTTGGTTCATGCCAGCTGAAGTCTCTCGCCAGCCTCTTTCAGGCTGGCTTCGACCATCGGCTGCTCATG
>CAYMBU010000083.1:0-6743 GCA_964388765.1 uncultured Eubacterium sp. | reverse complement strand
AAAATCGCCACAGCGAAAGCTATGACGATTTTTATATAATGGTCTGTGCGGGGCTTACGCCGGCACCTTTGTTTCTTGGTTCATGCCGGCTGAAGTCTCTCGCCAGCCTCTTTCAGGCTGGCTTCGACCATCGGCTGCTCATGCGTCCACCGGACGTATTCGCTTACGCCGATGCCCTCACGGGTTCGAGCCCCGTCCGATCGTATACATAAAAAATCGCCACAGCGAAAGCTATGACGATTTTTATATAATGGTCTGTGCGGGGCTCGAACCCACGACATCATGGTTGTGACCCATGCGCTCTCCCAGCTGAGCTAACAGACCTGGATGTCCGTAATTTCTGAACGTCCTTATTCTATCACAATATCGCGGAAAACGGTACTGTTTTTTGTTAAACTATCTGCGCCTGCCTGACGGTTTCTTCCTGACGGAGAAACCGAATGTTCCGAGTTCTTTTCCGAGTGTAAGATATGTTCCGTGTGAATAAGCCACCAGATCTGTTTTGTTCATCTGGAATCTGTTCTTCGAATCTATATACGCACTGTCAACTGTGACTCCGGTGACTTCGGCGATGAACATGTCGTGGCTTCCCAGCGGAATGATATCCTTGACCTTGCATTCTATGCTGGCAGGTGATTCCTGAATGGAAGGGCATGACACTGTTTTTGATTCCGCCGGAGTAAGACCGGTCTCACTGAACTTATCCACATCTCTTCCACTGACTACGCCGCAGTAGTCGCACGATCTTGACAGTTTCTTTGTCGTCAGGTTGATGACGAATTCACCCGACTCTTTGATGATTTCATGTGAATATCGTTCGGGCCTGACCGAGATCGAGACCATCGGAGGGTCCGAACAGATTGTGCCTGTCCATGCGATCGTTATTATGTTAGGCTTCTCCATCGTGCCGCAGCTCACCATGACTGCCGGGATCGGATAAAGGAAGTTTCCCGGCTTGTCAAACAGTACCTTATTGTGCAAAAGCCTTGCGGCGGGCCTTGCCGCTCTGCCTGATCTCTTGTCCTTTTTTATCCTGGCCTTTGATTTCTGTGTTTTCATTTTTCTCTCACTTTCCGGGTCTTTTTCTCTCTCGCTTTCCGGTCTGGCTGTCTTCAATATTAGCACAAGCCGGCCGCTCTAACAACTCGAAAAGGGCATCCGTACCAACGTAAACAGGACGGCCGTAACAACTCAGGCAGGGCATCCCTAATCACTTAAGCAGGGCATCCGTACCATATGTGGAAAGGCGGATCTTAGGACTATATGCCGAAGTTTTAAAAAATAACTAATATTGCGTGTTATCGTAAACCATCATGCCCCATATACAGGGTTTTCACCACCATATATTGTGTCCTTAAGACATTTTAAGAATTTCTGACCCAATATCTTTAGATCTCTTAAGAATTAAAAATAGTGGTGTTGCCGGAACCGTTGCAACTACATATTGTGCAGGCCTTTTGGCTTTGATCAGCAAAAATAAAGAGATATTAAGATTCTTATTGAGTTCTTAAGAAATACTTAATAAAATGGTCAATGTCAAAGGAGATTGATATGGGTATGAGATTAAATATGGTATTTGGCAGGGCGGCCCGCTGTGCTGCGGCAGTCCTTGCAGCAACATTTGTTATTTCATGTGCCGGCACGGTTTCTTCACACGCCGGTGCTCTTAGCGTAGCTCAGAAGCAGCAGATGATCGCTGAACAGAAAGCTGAGGAACAGCAGATGATGGCTCAGCGCCAGAACGATCAGGCTGTTGCACAGGATACTGTGGACGAACAGATCGAAATAGAGTCCAGGATCCCGGGAGTACCTTCCGGGCTCACAGTTACGACTTCAGTATCTACAAGCGGGATCTCCGCTGAGAACGTCAAGCTCGGAAAGCGCTATGTCACACTCAAGTGGCAGGAAGCCGAGAACTGCGACAGCTATCAGATCTACTATAAGTACAAGACCGACAAGGGCTACAGGATCTACAAGAAGCCTGTAAAGGGCAAATCCAGAAAGATGCTTTTCAAGAACAACAGAGAAGTGTTCCTGGCAGTCGCAGGTCTGAACGGCGATAATCAGAGCAACCTTTCAGAGTCAGTCGTTATCTGGCCTGGATACGGCGATTATGTAAACGCCACCAAGATCAAGTTCAGCGCTTCAGAATCAGTTCTCTATACAGGATTCTCATCAACATTCAAAGTAAATACCACAGCATCCATGCTCAAGACATATAAGATCAAATGGTCTACTTCTGATAAGAAGATCGCCAAGGTCTCACAGTCAGGCAAGGTCACAGCGGTCGCCGACGGTACCGCTACGATCACGGCACAGTCACACGCAGGCTTCACCGTATCAAAGAAAGTAACTGTAAAGACACTCACTCCGAGCGTAGTGCCGGATCTTATCAATCTTTCTCCGTCAAAGGCGAAGAAGGTAGCAAATGCAGCCGGATTCAAAGTATCTGTCAAGAAAGTGTTCATCAAGAAAAAGGATATGAATAAAAAGTATCCTGGCGTCAAGATGGGCAAGATCATGAAGCAGAACAAGAAGGCCGGAGCCAGCCTTTCCCAGGGCAGCACCATCACACTGACATATGGAGACGAGATCTACTACTGCGGAGTCGGAGCAGAAGCTGTAGTCCAGTGGGCTGAGAAAGTTGCTGCAGACGACTCATACGGATACAGTATGGGAGTATACACAGGACGCGGCCTGGACAGGCTTTGCCCTTACACCAACTCAGGAGCATCCAAGGACTATGACTGCGCAACATTCGTGAACGCCGCTCTGGCATTCAGCGGAATGGGTAAAGACTTCATGGACGCGACAGTAAAGCCGTCGCCTGTAGTCCGCGGAGTCAGAGACCGCCTTGTCAAGAACGGCTGGAAGAAAGTCCTGATCAAGCGTTCATATAAGAAGAACGGAAAGACCAAGTACTACTACAGCAAGCCGTCCGTCAAGGAACTCAAGCGTGGAGACATCGTGCTCAACTGTTCCTGCCATATCCAGATCCACGCAGGAAACGGACTGGACGTTGGCGCACACAACAACTATGACGGAAAATCAGGAGATTCAAGCGGGCGTGAAGTCAGCGTGAACACTTCCTGGACAGGATATAACGAAGTATACCGTTACTACGGAAACATCGGTAAATAGCCGGTAAATGAAAAAGTAAACAACTTACGATTCGACGTAATCACCAATACCGCGCCGTCTTCCCACGGAGGGACAGCTTACAGCACAAAGCTGCACCTCTGAAAGGCGCGGGAAGCCCCTTGGCCGCTGCTCCATCTCATACCCACCCCCCCGGAGCGGCGGTCTTTTCATTTGCATAAATATCTGTTAATATATATACGGAATATTACCGCCCGCATACAGCCTGATCGGTACGGCTGCGCGCGGATCCCCGCAGATAAGAGGTATTCGAAATGAATGATAAAAGGTACGACGGCGTATATCACAAGTTCCGCAAGATAGAGGATATCAAAGAGCTGATCTGCACCAGCGCGGAGAAGTTCGCAGATCATCCCGCCTATCTCCAGAAAAGCAAAGAGAGCGGGAAATTCGAGCCTGTGACATACAGCGAAGTCAAGCAGGACATGGACGCTCTGGGCACTAAAATGATCGAGATGGGACTTTCCGGGAAGAAGGTCGCCGTTATCGGAGAGACGAGCGTAAGCTGGATACTTACGTATTTCACAGTCGTCTGCGGCGTCGGCGTCATCGTGCCGCTTGACAAGAATCTTCCGTCGGGAGAGCTTACCGGACTTATCGAAAGATCCGGGGCCGCCGCGATCGTGTATTCGAGCAAATGCCGTAAGAACATAGAATCGCTTTTTGACGATCCGAAGACCATAGAGTATTTCATCTCCATGGAGGAACAGACAAGCTCAGATAAGGAGCTGTCTCTGCCAGAGCTCGTTGAAGAGGGACGCGAGCTGCTCGAGCAGGGAGATACGTCATACATCGACATAGACGTGGACCCTGACCAGATGTCAACTCTGCTCTTCACGTCCGGAACGACAGGAGCCGCAAAAGGCGTCATGCTCTCACACAGGAACATAGCTGCGAACTGCATGCAGCTGTCCATGTTCTTCAAGATCCCTGAACCGGGCATCGTGCTTTCTATACTGCCTATCCATCACGTATATGAGATGACATGTGATATCTTCACGACATTCTATCAGGGTAAGACGATCGCGATCTGCGAGGGCATCAAATACATACAGAAAAACATGGAAGAAGTCAAGGCCAACGTCATGCTTGGAGTGCCTCTGGTATTCGAGAAGATGTACAAGGGCATGTGGAAACAGGCCAAGCGCCGCGGCGAGGATCAGAAGCTCCGCCGCGCGATAGATCTCTCCAAGCGTCTCGGCCTGTACAATAACAAGACGATCATCAAGAGACTCTTCAAGGCGATCCACAACTCATTCGGCGGAGCGATGCAGGCGTTCATCGTCGGAGGCGCTGCCGCAGATCCATATATAATAGAAGAATTTGAAGCTATGGGTATCCCTATGATCCAGGGATACGGCATGAGCGAATGCGCGCCTATCATCTGTCTCAATCCTGATAGATACCGCAAGGCGGACGCTGTAGGCAAGCCTGTGCCGGGAACGAAGGTCAGGATCGTAGACCAGGATGAAGACGGCATTGGCGAGATAATCGTAAAGGGTCCGTCGGTAATGCTGGGCTACTACGAGAACGAGGAAGCCACGAACGAGACTTTGAGAAATGGCTGGCTCCATACAGGAGACCTCGGCTACATGGATGAGGATGGTTTTGTTCACATCACAGGAAGAGCCAAGACAGTCATCGTCACAAAGGGCGGTAAAAACATATTCCCTGAAGAGGTGGAAGCTGTCCTCATGGAGAGCGAGCTCATACAGGAAGTCATCGTGCACGGCGTTGCGGACGACCGTGTAGGAAACGTGATGATCACAGCGGATATCTATCCTAACTTCGAAGAGCTGAAGCGCCAGAAAGGAGACCTCGGCGAAAGCGAGATCTACTATCTCTTCAAGGACATCGTCGACGACTTCAACAAAGGCCTCCCGCCGTACAAGCAGGTGAAGCGTGTGAACATCCGCAAGGAGCCGTTCATCAAAACCACTACGGGCAAGATCAAGCGTTTCGGCAACAAGCTCGGCGGCGACCCGGAAGCGGGCGGCAGCCTCGACGAACACGAAAAAAAGCGTCTTGAAGAAAGCCGCGCGAGAGACCTCGTCGACCAGATAAAGAGAGATAAAAGCGGCTTCATAGAAGCCAGAGACATCCGTCCTGTTACAGACATAAAAGATCTCATCTATCTGAGCTGCGACAGGTTCGAGAAGAACAGAGCGTTCATAAGAAAGCTCGAGCCGGACGCTGCCGCAGAAGGAGATGCCGCAGACGCTTCGAAGAAGCAGTACGTGGAAGTCTCATATAAAGAGCTTCTTGCTGATATGGACGGCCTCGGAACGGCTTTGATCGACCGCAACCTCGGCGGAAGCAACGTCGCCGTGATAGGACGTAACGGATACAAGTGGCAGATGTCATATCTTGCCATCGTGTCAGGCGTCGGCACGGTAGTCCCGGTCGAGTACGATCTGAGCACGGAAGAGCTTGAGAGGCGGTTGAGCGAGGCAGAAGTCAGAGTCGCGATATTTGAATCGTCTCTGAGAGATAAGTTCCTCACCATCAAAGCCCTCGGCACGACTCCGCTGGAAGTCCTGATAGAATACGACTACAGCTCAGACGAGATCAAAGAAACAGAAAACGGCGCTTCAGAGGAAGGCATCCTGAACTGGAACGTACTGATCGAAGAAGGAAAGAAGAGCGTTTCACAGGGCGACAGGCAGTACATAGATAAGATGATCTCAGGCGACGATACCGCCGCGATAGTATACACGTCAGGCGAGACAGGACCGGCAAGGACTGTTGAGCTGACACAGGCGAACATTGCATACGGTGTGATGTCCGCAGCGGCGTCAGTCAGGATAGACCCGTACGACGTAGTATATTCAACACTGCCTGCACATATAATATATGAAATAACATGCGGTCTGCTCCTGCCGCTTTACAGAGGCGCTTCGATAGTAAGTACATGGCGCGGAGCGTATACGGGAGCAGGCGCGGTCCACAGATCCAGGACGGTCAAGACAGCTTCGGCGGTGACGATGTGCGAAGAGATGCGTGACACTCATCCGACGGTTCTTGTAATGACTCCTGCGGACATGAGGATCATACGCCAGATGTTCAAGGATACGGTGGACGACCGCCGCGGAAGCGCAGCCATCTACTCTGTTATGAACGCAAATAAATATACGAGCAAGATCGGCCTGAACATAGTTGCGCCGTTTGCTCAGGCGTCGAGAGACGTGGTCGGCGGAAAGGTACGCATGATCCTGACAGGCGGCAGCAAAGTCGATAAAGCTGCCATGGAAGAACTCCGTATGTTCGGAATAACAGCGCTTCAGAGCTACTGGCTCACAGAATGCGCGACGATCGCAGCTGTCGATCCGACAGATAAAGAGAAGATCATGATCGGATCATGCGGCCACCTGGTACCGGGACTTGAAGTTAAAGTAGTGAACAAGAACCACGAAGGCATCGGCGAGATCTGCCTGAGAGGCGAGAACGTCATGAAAGGCTACTATAAAGATACCGAAGCCACAGAAGCTGCCCTAGAAGGAGGCTGGCTCCACACCGGAGACCTCGGCTACGATAACAGCGACAACTATAACTGTATCACCGCAAGATGCTAAGGTGGGGACGTT
>CAYMBU010000082.1:6339-7260 GCA_964388765.1 uncultured Eubacterium sp. | reverse complement strand
TTTCAAGAAAGAATATAAAGAATTCTATATGCCTAAGAGCAAGCCGGGTATCGTAAAGGTCCCGGCTATGAATTATATTGCCGTGAGAGGACGCGGCGATCCAAACGCTGAAGACGGTGAATATAAGCAGGCGATAGGCCTGCTCTACGGTATAGCGTTCACGATAAAAATGAGTAAGAAAGGTGACCATCAGATAGACGGCTATTTTGATTATGTCGTTCCGCCGCTGGAAGGCTTCTGGTGGCAGGAAGGTGTAAACGGTGTGGACTACGGTCACAAGGAGGATGTTCACTGGATCTCAGTGATCCGCCTGCCGGACTTTGTGACAGAGGAAGACTTTGACTGGGCCGTTGAAGAAGCGACAAAGAAGAAGAAAATGGACTTCTCCAAAGTGGAGTTCCTTACATATGACGAAGACCTTTGCGTACAGTGCATGCATATCGGACCGTATGACAATGAGCCCGCGACAGTAGAGTTGATGCATAAGTTCGCAGAAGAGCAGGGATATGTGCCTGACATCACGGATAAGAGGCTGCACCATGAGATATATCTGAGCGATGCCAGAAAAGTCGCTCCGGAAAAGCTCCGGACTGTTATCAGACATCCAGTAAAGGTGAAGTAAATCATAACGGCCTGTTGAGGTGAGAACATGGATATTTATGTGGATATAAACGCCGGACCGGGAGGCGACGGGACTGAAGCGAGACCTTTCAGGCACATCAACGATGCTGCGTCATCCGCAAAGCCGGGTGATGTAGTGCGGGTAGCTCCGGGAATATATCGTGAGAATGTGGATCCCGTGAATGCGGGGACTGAAGAAAGGCGAATAGAATATGTCAGCACGGAGCCTCTCAAGGCTGTGATAACCGGCGCGGAGCAGGTGAGTGGCTGGGAACGGTACGACGGCAGTGTACGGGTCAC
>CAYMBU010000082.1:0-6329 GCA_964388765.1 uncultured Eubacterium sp. | reverse complement strand
GATCGACAACTCATTATTCGGAAAGTACAATCCGTATACGACTCTTGTATACGGTGACTGGTACTTTGCAAAGGCTGATAAACATACCGGATGCGTATACCTGAATGACAAAATGATGTATGAGGCGTCCAGCCTGGAGGAGTGCATTGCGGGTGAAGTCAGCGAAGTCAGCTGGGATCCGGAATCCTCAGTATACAAATGGTTCTCAGAACAGGATGAAGAGGGCGGTAAAACCGTCATATACGCGAATTTCAAAGGATATGATCCGAATATCGAGAAGGTGGAGATAAACGTCAGAAGAGAGTGTTTCTGGCCTTCTGAGACGGGCAGAGACTATATAACCGTAAGAGGCTTTGTCATAGAGAAGGCAGCGACCACCTGGGCTCCTCCCGCGGCATTCCAGGACGGGATGATCGGACCGCATTGGAGCAAAGGCTGGATCATAGAAGACTGCGAGATCAAAAACAGCAAATGCGCAGGAATCTCGCTCGGAAGATATTATGACCCGGACAACGACAACTACTTCTCGACAAAATACGTGAAAAGTCCCACACAGATGGAGAGAGACTCTGTATGCCGGGGGCAGTATCACGGGTGGCTGAAGGAGAACATCGGAAGCCACATCATACGGCGCAACGACATACACGACTGCCAGCAGGGCGGGATCATAGGACGCATGGGCGGCGTCTTCAGCATCATCGAGGACAACCACATCCACCATATAAATAACATGATGGAGCTTGGAGGCGCGGAGATCGCCGGGATCAAGCTGCATGCGGCCATAGACGTGATGATCCGCAGGAACCACATACATCACTCGACGATGGGGATCTGGTGCGACTGGGAAGCACAGGGCACAAGGATCAGCAGCAACTGTCTTCATGACAATCAAAGGCCTGCCGGCGTGAAACAGCTGAAAGGCGGCATGATGTCGCAGGATATTTTTGTTGAGGTGAGCCACGGACCGACTATAATCGACAACAATATACTGCTCTCTGAAGTGAGCCTTAGGTTCGCCACGCAGGGCGTCGCTCTGATACATAATCTGATATGCGGGTCGTTTACATGTGTCGGAGCCGGGACGGATTGGAGATACACTCCGTATCATATCCCTCACCGCACCGAAGTCATGGGATTCATGACGATACTTCATGGTGACGACAGGTTCTATAACAATGTATTCGTTCAGAAATGGCCGGCAGAGGATGCAGAGATACTGCATGACACTGATGACGGGAAAGAATATGAGAACCGCCGCGTGGGTACGTTTATGTTTGATGAATATCCTTCATATGAAGAATGGTATTCGCAGTTTGACTTTTCGAAGCCTGCCGATATGAAAGAACTGGAGAAAGCACACTTCGGAAAGCTGCCTGTGTGGTCAGAAGGGAATCTGTACCTGGATGGCGCAGAAGGGTGCAGACATGATAAGGATGTCAGATGCAGGCTGGTCACGTCAGATATACTGGGTACGGCATTCGAGCCGGAGCAGAGGTTTGAATCGCCTGAAGGTGAAGATATTGTATTTGATACTGATATTTACGATAATATCAGAAACGGCGAGATAGTACCGGGGCCATTTTCGGAGTACAGCACTCTTAACGATTATCTGGATGACATGGAGTAATCAGGACTGCCATTAAACAGGTAAACAGAAAAAGCTGCCCGCCTTTTGTGGCGGACAGCTTTTTTAATTACTATCGGCTAGTCAGACAGCGCTGTATACATGAAGAATTTGATCCCCTTAGGGTCTGAGAAGTATCCTGATACTTTATCAGAGATCAGATATGAATCAGTATAGTAATAGAGCGAGCATACGAGTCCTGCTTCCATGAGCATATCTTCTCCCTTATGAAGAAGCTTACAGCGTATAGCCGGATCATTTTCACTGCTGATATATCTCATCAGAACGTCATAAGTTTCTTTCCATGTGCCGCTCGCTACGCTCTTGTCAGCATATCCGGATATATCTGAAAGATCCATGCTGTATTTCGCGTCATTCGACCCTATCTTTCCGTAGTTATAGCTTGAATCAGTAGTCCATATATTCAGGAACACAAGTGCGTCGTTGAAGTCCGCAAACCAGCCGAGACGTGCAAATGAGAAATCTCCGCTATTGAGAGTGTTTGAATAGCTATTCCAGGTACATGGCTTCAGGGTCAAGGTGATCCCTGCTTCATCGAGGTCTGACTGTACCGCTTCTGCGATGGCCTGATGGGTGCTGTCATCGTTGAACGCATAAGTCAGCTCAGGGAAGTCTGTGACTTTTTCATTTGCTACGGTATAGTACTTTTTCAGGATCTCCATGGACTGCGCCTTGTTTTTGGCTTTGCTGCCTTCACCGGCATACCAGTATCCGATGTGATCAGAGCTGTTTCCTGCGTTTTTATAGAACTCAGATCCGTCAGCCTCAACGATTCCGTTAGGGACGAATGATGATGCTGCTCTATTGCCACCTACAGCGACTTTATTTACGATGTTGTCTCTGTCGATGAGAAGATTGAGAGCAGTTCGGACTTCATTCTGCTGAGTTGCTGTGAGCCTGGTCCCTCCTGCAGGAGAGAGATCCTGCGCGGTATTCATGATGAGGAAATATGTTCCCAGGTTATCGTCTTCTTTAAGATATGGTGCATATTTTGAATCGATTTTGCTAAAATCGATCTCATCTACGAACTGAAGTGCGCCGCTGGTGAATTCTTCATAAAGGCGGTCAGTGTCTCCTGAAAGATAGAAGTTGAGGACCTTCATGGCTGCTCTTGATGCATTCGGATGATCTTCATTTCTTGTCATGCTGATCAGCTTGTCATGATCCCATCCGGTAAGGATGTACATTCCGTTTGACACGAACGTTGAAGGATCTCTGTCCCAGGAGGCGTTTTTCTCTACTATGTCCTTCCTTACAGGGAACGTGACAGGATGTGCAAGGAACTCATTCCAGTATGCGGTTCTTTTTTCGGCAACCACCTTCAAGGTGCTGTCGTCCACAGCTTTGATATTAAGTGTGCCGTCCTGATTGCGCGCCACATCTTCAAACAGATAGCTGTAGTCAAACTCCTCTGTAATGACTCTATTCCACGCATATACGAAGTCCTGCGCCTTTACAGGCTGACCGTCTGACCATCTGGCGTCACTTCTGATTTTGTACGTATATGTATATTTGCCGTCTGACCCCTTTACCGGTTCAGTGAGTTCTTCTGCCATGTCTGCTGCGAAACAGAGCTTTCCGCCTTTCTTTTCGCATCTGGCAAGTCCTGAGAAAAGATGCGACAGCATGGTTGCCTGGTCAAGAGTGAACATCTTTGACGGATCAAGTGAATCGGGTTCTGTGGCGATGCATACATTTAGAGCGTCGTCGGAAGGTACCGGCACGATGTCGGCTTTTACTGTGATCCTGCAAGTGAGCTTCAGTCCGCTTGCTGCCGCTGTTACAGTCGCACTCCCGGCCCCGGCTGCGGTGACAAGTCCTTTAGCTGATACTTCTGCAACTGTTGTATCAGAAGACGACCACTTCACAGTGCCTACAGCGTTCTTTACGGTGAGCTGCTTTGTGTCTCCTACGTACAGAATTGCTGAAGAAGCTGAGATCGTCGGGTTCTTTACCGTTACTTTACATGTCAGCTTCTTTTTGCCGGCCTTAGCTGTTATCGTCGCGCTTCCTTTTTTCAGCGCTGTAACGACACCTTTGGATGACACCTTGG
The DNA here is from genome assembly GCA_964388765.1 of uncultured Eubacterium sp. GTDB lineage: Bacteria > Bacillota > Clostridia > Peptostreptococcales > Anaerovoracaceae > Aminicella. The sequence continues at coordinate 2,631 of CAYMBU010000082.1, read as the reverse complement.
CGACGGTCTTCTTTGAAGAGGACCATTTCACTGTTTTGGCACCTATGACTTTAAGTTTTGCTGTTTTCTTCACATAAAGAGTCAGCTTCGTCTTATTGATCTTCACTGCAGCACCGTAAGAGGTGACTGCTGACGCACCGTAAGTGAAGAGGAAGACAAAGCTGATCATGACGCAAAGAAAGAATCTGACTGAATGATGTCTTTCCATGATGATTCTCCTTTTTTAAAGTAGTTCCTGAGTTGATATATTTATTGTATCGTTTACAGACAGACAGGTCAAACAATATGTATCTGTATTAGTAAAAGAACCGTGATATAATGAGGTCATATAAGGAGGCCTGCAGAATGAGAAATCATGAAGTAGTAAATGAACAGCTTCTCCTGGATGAGCACGGCGAGCTGAGAGAGCCGGGATGGTCTAGGGACCTTGTGCAGCAGTACCGCCGTGATATGATCAAAGCACCGAGATTCCGTATCAAAGAGTGGGACTATTACCTTGTTGTGAGCGATAGATTCGCGGCAGCATTCACGATCTCTGATGATGGATATATCGGTCTTCAGTCTGTGTCGCTGATCGTATTCGGAGAGCATCCGTGGGAGCATACGGAGACAGTCCTCAACGCTTTCCCGATGGGGAAGCTTAAGCTGTCAGAGCAGTCGACTCCGAGCGTTACGATATATAAGGACAAAAGACTTCAGATGAGTTTCGAAGCATCGGATCAGAAGAGAAACATCAGATGCCATTTTGAGAATTTCATGGACAATAAGTCGCTGGACGCCGACATCGTTCTGAGTCAGCCGCCGATGGATTCCATGGTGATAGCTACTCCGTGGAAGAAAAAGCACGCTTTCTACTACAATCAGAAAATAAACTGCATGAGAGCGTCAGGCGAGGTCAGCTTTGATGGAAAGACATACCATTCGAGTCGGAGAAAGACTTCGGGACACTTGACTGGGGAAGAGGAGTATGGACATATGATAACACGTGGTTCTGGGGCTCCGGGAACGCGGACATAGACGGCAATTCATTCGGATGGAACATAGGATACGGATTCGGCGATACCAGCGCCGCGACCGAGAATATACTGTTCTGGAACGGCAAGGCCAGCAAGCTGGACGACGTTACGTTCAACATTCCGGACAGCGGATACATGGATCAGTGGACATTCACGTCATCCGACGGAAGGTTCGAGATGACTTTTGATCCTGTGATCGACAGGGCGGCATGCCTTGATTACAAGATAATAGTATCGGATCAGCATCAGGTGTTCGGAAAGATGTCCGGGAAAGCGATACTGGACGACGGTACGGAAGTAGAAATAAAAGACGTAATGTGCTTTGCGGAGAAAGTACACAACAGATACTGATACAGAAAGGATCTGGAAGGAGGATCAAAATGAAGAAGATAATAGCGATGTTTATGGTTTTGATGATGGCAATGGCTGCTCTGACTGCATGCAGCGGAAGTTCAGAATCTGGAGAGAAAAGTAAAAAGGACATCAACTCGCTTGAGACTATAGGCGATGTGATCGACCTTGAAACAGATGAAGATACACAGTCATCTATCTCTGACGGGAAAGTGGTATACGCGTTCAAGCTGGGCGGCAAATATTACCGTGTCATAGGCTCTATCACGCCTGAGCAGGAAGCGGAATACCATAGTGTCGATATCATGAAAGAGGGATATGAAGAAGAGCAGAAAGAAATAGTCAAAAATATAAAAATAGATAAGATAGAGGATCTGAGCGACCAGATGCTAAGCCAGGAAGAGATGGATGCATATGTCGGCAAGACAGGCCGTGAGATGCAGGACGCCGGATGGATATATACAGGGCACGATCTGGAGAATATGGAGTTCTGGCTGCAGTACGGACCGTTCGTATACACAGTCGTGTTTGACGGTAAGGTCGATGAAAAGGACTGGGATACATTCGAGGATGAGTCAGGGGCTAAGGATATGAAAGTCAAGTCGGTGGAATTCAATTCGATCGGCGACGCGACAAACATCGAATAAAGAAACAGAACAGATGGATTATCAGGACATAAACGCAGAAACGATAGACCGCTGGATAGAAGAAGGCTGGGAGTGGGGCACGCCCATAGATCATAAGACTTTCCTCGCCGCAAAAGACGGAAGATGGAACGTCAGGCTCACACCGACCAGGCCTGTGCCGCATGAGTGGCTCGGAGATCTGGCGGGGAAGAAAGTGCTTGGACTCGCAAGCGGCGGCGGTCAGCAGATGCCTGTATTTACCGCGCTGGGAGCAGAATGCACTGTGCTTGATTATTCTTCTCATCAGATCGAAAGCGAGAAGATAGTCGCGGACCGTGAAGGCTATTCGATACGCTTGATACAGGGCGATATGACAAAGCCGCTTCCTTTTGACGACGGGGAATTCGATCTCATTTTCCACCCTGTTTCCAACTGTTATGTGAAGGAAGTAAAGCCAATCTGGAAGGAGTGTTTCCGCGTGCTCAGAACCGGAGGTATCCTTCTTTCGGGTGTGGATCATTATGTGAATTACATCGTCGACAACGATGAGAAAATGATAGTGAATTCACTTCCTTTTGACCCGCTGGAAAATCCTCAGCAGATGAAGCAGCTTCAGGATGACGACGCCGGAGTGCAGT
>CAYMBU010000081.1:0-7273 GCA_964388765.1 uncultured Eubacterium sp. | reverse complement strand
CTTATAATGTATACAGAAAAAGAAATATCTGAAGCGTAATCGGAAAATGTCCAGCTTGAAGACAATGGCCTTCCGGTGATCAGCATCTCCATACCTGATGGAGAGCTGGAAAAAATACAGGCCAGCACAGATCATTCATATAAATGTAGCGAAGGGTCTGTTACCGTTACAGTACCAGATGGATATACAGGTGATTACAGCAGCGAAGCCATAGACAACAGTCTGACTAAAGATTTGGCAATTGAATATTTCCGCGGCAGAGGCAATTCTACCTGGAAGCTTGACAAAAAGCCGTATAAATTCAAGCTGGATAAAAAGGCCGATCTTCTTGGCATGGGCAAAGACAAATCCTGGGTACTCCTGGCAAATAGATTTGATCCTACTCTTCTCAGAAACAGGATAGCCATGTATATGGCAGATAAAATGGGCCTCGAATTTACCCCAAAATGTCTCCCTGTCGACCTTGTGATCAATGGTGTATATCAGGGGAGCTATTCTCTGTCACAGAATATTAAGACCGGTAATACCAGAATCGATATTGATAAGCTGAATAAAGATAATACATCGGGCGGAGCATTGACAGGCGGATACATCATAGCATTGGACCCATGGACTGCCAATACCCCTGAAAGCATGTTCAGGACCAACAGCTCCATACGTTTCATGATCGATACTCCGAAATATGAAGTTGACGAAAATGGTGAAATGGAGGGAAATTCTGCGCAGAAACAATATATAAAGGATTATGTACAGAAAACCGAAAACGCGATATTCGGTGAAGATTTCAAAGATAAAGACGGCATCCCTTACACAGACTATATGGATATAGATTCTGCAATCAATTACTGGTGGCTGCAGGAATTCACGAAAAACATTGATGGCTTTATAAGTCCGAGCACGTATCTGTACAAAAAAAGAAACGGTATGTTGTACTGGGGCCCAATATGGGATATGGATCAATGTATAAAAGGTACTACGATCAATCTGTTCGAGCCGAAATCAAATACGGTAGGCTTTGATTCCAGACCGATGAAATGGCTTGATTATCTGCGCTCTTACAATACGGAATACAGAAACAGGCTTAAGTCACGATGGCCTGTTGTCGACACACTTGTTAACGAACTTACAGCCGATGGCGGCGTAATAGATAAAATGGCAGAAGAGACAAGACTGTCGTGGCAGAATGATTATCTTAAATGGGGCGGCTATGGCATGCTTGCAGGTAAATCATATGATCCTGTTCTCTTTACGAAGCATGTCAACTATATAAAAGAATGGATGAAAAACAGACAAGCCTGGATAAACGGCCATCTCAGTGATGAATACCTGACCGAATCCTGCCATTGTGTAACATTCATAAACAACAATAACATATTGGGAACCAGATACTATTCACATAATGGGCAGTTCCTCCAGTATCCTTATCCTCCTGCAAAAGAAGGTTATATTTTCAGAGGCTGGCTGCGCGAAAGTGACGGGAAGATATTCTCTGATACCGATTATATTACAGAAGACATGACACTGATTCCTGAGTATGTTGAACTGTCAGAAGCGAAACAGGCCGAGCAGCTGTTCTTCAATGTCACTGATGTATGGGCCGAGATCTCAGATAGAAACTTCCAGCCTGAGATTACTGCCATCCCGTCCGAATACGATGACTGCACTATAAAATGGACATCATCTTACCCTGAGATTGCTGATGTGAATGCTCTGGGAGATGGAACTGTTTATTTGAACAGCACAGGAAAAACTACGATCACAGCAGAGCTTATGTCTGGAAATAAAGTGTCATACGACCTTACTGTATATGACTCCATGGAAACACATTTCAACAAGGCGGCATCGATCGTATCAGATAAAGATACGATTATAATGGATCCCGGCGAGACCAGGCAGCTTAATGTAAGCATGGAGCCCAAGCCCTGTATTCAGGATGTAAAATATTTCGTTTTCAACTCTGAGATCTGTTCCGTCGGAGAAGCCGGAAATATCACAGCACAAAAGCCAGGCACTACAACGATACAGTATAAAAGCAAAAGTAATTACGATCTCAAAGGAAACATAACAATAATCGTCAACAAATATGACAATACTCTGAAGGTCAAAGCGGTACCTGTTAAGCTTAAAGCTTCCGCTTTGAAGAAGAGGTCCAGAACTATTGCCAGGAAAAACGCACTTAAGATAACAGCCCCGATAGGTAAAGTCACCTACTCCAAGGTGAAGGTCAGCAAAGCGAAGTACAAGAACAAGTTCAAAGTGAATAAAAGCACCGGGCGCATAACTGTATCAAAAGGATTGAAGAAAGGAACATATAAACTTACTATAAGTGTAAAAGCCGGAGGCGATAAAGAGCATCTCTTCTCCTCGAAGAACGTTACCGTCCGTATCAAGGTAAATTAAAGGAGGCTAAATGGAGAATATGCAGAACGCTGAGATCATTAAAGGAAGCGATTTCAGCAAGTACTGGTACACAGACATCCGCGAGATAACAACTCTCAAGGACATGCTCGCGGGAAGCACAGAGCTATACAGAAGCAATCCTGCTTTCTGGGTGAAGGAAAAGCGTGGAGGCGAATACAAGGCAGTCAACTACGAGCTGCTTCAGCACGATGTGAACGCTCTTGGCACGAAGCTCTGTGACATGGGCCTCCGCGGGAGCCGAATCGCTGTCATGGGCCAGGGCTGTTATGAATGGATCGCATCGTATCTCTCTGTCATAAACGGGACAGGCATCGTAGTTCCGATCGATAAAGAGCTTTCCGGTCCTGAGATCGGCAACCTCCTTAAAGCTGGAGACGCACACACTATCTTCTGCACCAGACAGGAATGCAGGAAACTGCAGGGACTGAAAGAGATCGACCGCCTGATCGTGATGGAATTCTACGGCGACAGGACAGACATCAGCGAACCAATGCCCGAGGAGGGCTTTGATGCGGAGACATACCGTGAGCACATACTTGACGGAGCGGACGACCATGATGTCGAGGTATACAGCTGGCGCGAGCTTCTCCGTGAAGGCGAGGAGCTCCTGAATAACGGCAGCCGTAATTTCCTCGACGCAGAGATAGACCCTGACGCCATGTCAGTCATTCTTTTCACGTCAGGCACGACCGGAAATCCTAAGGGCGTCATGCTGAGCCACAGGAACATCACGTCGAACATCATGGACGTGTGCAGGATCTGCCAGGTCTACCAGAGCGACAAGACGCTCTCCATCCTGCCTATCCATCACACTTACGAGTGTACACTCGGCATGCTGCTGGTACTGTATCGCGGTGCGAGCACGGCTTTCTGCGAAGGCATCAAATACATCAGCCAGAACATGAAGGAAGCGCAGAATACATTCATAATCGTGGTGCCGCGCGTGCTCGAGATGGTCTATGACCGCATACAGAAAGGCATCGCGAAACAGGGCAAGGAAAAGACTTTCAGACGTGTGATGAAAGTGAACAAAGCCCTCCGGAAGGCCGGCATCAACTTCAGCAGGACTATATTCAAATCCGTCATCGACGGGCTTGGCGGAAAGCTCCGCGTAGTCATCACCGGAGCCGCTGCGCTCAACCCGACCATATTCCGCGCGTTCGAGGATTTCGGCGTCATGGTGCTTCAAGGATACGGCATGACAGAGTGCACACCGCTGATCTCCGGCACACCGGGAAGCGCGCCTGCTGAACGGTACCGCAAGGCGGGGTCAGTCGGTACCACCGTTGACAAAGGCGAGATAAAGATAATCAATAAAGATGAAAACGGAATCGGCGAAGTCCTGTTCCGCGGGCCGAACGTGATGCTCGGCTACTACAACATGCCTGAAGAGACAGCTGAAGTCATAGAGCCGGACGGATTCATGCACACAGGCGATCTGGGCTTTGTTGATAAAGAGGGGTGGCTGTACCTTACGGGAAGAGCCAAGAACGTGATCGTCACAACGACCGGCGAGAATGTGTACCCGGAAGAGATAGAGGACGAGATCCGCATGGACCCGTGCATCGAAGAGTGCATGGTATTCCCGTATAAAGTCAACGGAGAAGAGAACGTCGGCATACAGATCCTTCCGATGATGGAAAACGTCACGATAAAGCTGGGACATGAGCCTGACGAAGATGAGCTCGACGCATTCTTCAAAGACCTTGTCCGTACTTTCAACCAGAAGCTTTCTGTATTCAAGAGGATCCGCGCGACATTCGTCAGAAGAGAAGACTTCGTCCGTACTACTACAAGAAAGATAAAGCGCCAGGATAATCCACTGACGCCGGAAACGATAATCGGATATGACGGTCCGGAAAGAGAGGAATGACAAAAATGATCTACACAGGAAAAATGTTTCAGGTCTCCACACTGCAGGCTTTGTCCACCGGATATACCAAAGCAGTGACTTCCGTAGAAGAACTGATGAAGCACGGCGATACTGGGCTCGGGACGTTCGAGGACGTGAACGGCGAGATGATCGCCCTGGACGGACACTGCTACAGAGCAGACGAAGACGGCACAGTTACAGAGGCGCCGGCAGACGAAGGAGTTCCTTTTGCATCTGTCGCCCCGTTTGAGTGCGAGAAAAGCTTTACGCTGGATTCAATAACAGATATAGAGAGCCTAAAGGACCAGCTCGACCTCGCTATCGAAGAATGGTTCGGCCTGAACAGCATACATATCGTCAGAATAGAGGGAGAGTTTGAAAGGATCTCCGCACGTTCCGAGCTGTCGTTCAGATCACAGCATATATCGCTGAAAAGGATACTCGACGTTACACAGCGGAGCTTTGAGTTCGACAATGTTAAAGGCACTATGGTGTGCGTTTACTATCCGGATTACATGAACGGGATCAACGCTACGGGATGGCACCTGCACTTCCTGTCAGAAGACCGCACCAAAGGCGGGCATACATTCGATGTAGTACTGAAGCACGGCACAGTATCGATGCAGAAATTGACCGGAGTCGAGATCGAGCTTCCGACCGAGCCGGCGTTCGATACATATTCGCTTACCGAAGCATCCCAGTCAGAGATAAAACAGGTGGAACAGGGGAAAAAGTAAAACGTTCCCGGCGCCGGACGCTGCGTGTGGCACGTTTAGCAATGGCCGCTACGTGTTTAGCGATTGGCATTAGGCGCTGTGTGCCGTATGGAATGATAAACACACACTATTTAAAGAAAAAGGATGGGACGAAAGTTCCATCCTTTTTGTCAAATCGTTCCAAGTTTGCTATGCGCCTGTCTGTTTTCAGGGGTAACGTTACCACGTCTGTACCATGTCAGCCGCGAAAAAAGAGGCGCGACCTTCACGTCCCGCCTCATAAATATAGTAGCTTCCCCTTGCTATTTCTCTTCCATGTGCTTGTAGTGCGCGTAACGCTTCTCAGCATCGTCCGTACCTATCGCAAAGAGCTTCTCCGCATTCTCCGGGAACGTCCTCCTCAGCGCGCTGTACCGCGTCTCGCCATCGAGGAACTCCTCATATCCCATGCTTGGCGCCTTGGAATCAAGAGTTAGCGGCTGTTCCTTCCTCGGATCGTATCTGTAGAGCAGCCAGTATCCTGAGTCGACCGCCCTCTTCATCTCTTCCTGGACTTTATCCATTCCGTTCCTGATGCCGTGCGAAGTGCAAGGCGTGTAGGCTACGATCACGCTCGGGCCATCATACTCCTCAGCCTCCTTCAAGGCTTTGATCAGCTGGTTCGGGTCTGCGCCCATGGCGACCTGTGCAACATATACGTTGCCGTAGCTCATCATGATGCCGCCGAGGTCCATCTTCCTGCTCTTCTTGCCGCTTGAAGCAAACTGGGCGACCGCACCAATAGGAGTGGCTTTGCTGCTCTGCCCGCCGGTGTTGGAATATATCTCCGTATCGATGACGAACACGTTCACATTCTCACCTGTTGCGATGACGTGCGCAAGTCCGCCGAATCCGATGTCATACGCCCATCCGTCGCCGCCGTACATCCAGAACGTTTTCTTTGCGAGCTGGTCTTTTGCCGTCAGGATCGCGGCCGCGAGAGCATCGTCCGCCGGTTCTTTCTCCAGCAGAGCACAAAGCTTATCCGAGGCTTTTCTGGAGCCGTCAAAATCATCAAATGCCGCAAGGTATTCATCACATGCATCTTTCAGCGCCGCCTTGTCTGCGCCGTCAGCTCCACTCAGCTGAGCGGCCAGCCTGGCGGCAAGCTGCTCGACCTTGTCTTTGACTGCGGCTCTCTGCTGCTTTACTGACAGATACATGCCGAGACAGAGCTCAGCGTTGTTCTCAAACAGAGAGTTCGTCCACGCGGGACCGAAACCGCGGCTGTTTACTGTGTACGGGATCCCTGGCATCGGTGCTCCCCATGCCTGCGAGCATCCTGTGCCGTTGGCCCAGTATACACGCTCGCCGAAGAGCTGTGTTATCAGCTTGGCGTAAGGCGTCTCACCGCAGCCCGCGCATGCCGCTGAGAACTCCACGAGCGGCTGCCTGAACTGACTGCCTTTCACCGACCACCTGTTGAAGAGTTCTTCTTTATCAGGAAGCGACAGAGTATAGTTCCACCTCGTCTTGCTGTCGTCACTGAGAGCGGCCGGAACCATCTCGAGAGCATTTGTTGGGCATACAGCGGCGCAGCTTCCGCAGCTCGTGCAGTCATATTCCGATACAGCCATCGTGAAATGGAGTCCCTTTGCTGCTCCATTTGCAGGAACAGTCTCGATGCCCTCAGGCGCAGATTCCTTTTCTTCGTCTGTGAGCAGGTACGGCCTTATGACAGCGTGCGGACATACGAGCGAGCACTTGTTGCACTGCACGCATTTCTCAGCCGACCACTTCGGTACTTTTACAGCGATGCCACGCTTCTCGAAAGCAGTCAACCCCATGTCGATATTTCCGTTCTCAAAGCCTCTGAATGAGCTGACCGGAAGATCGTCTCCCTTCTGTGCATTCAGCGGATAAAGTATGCGCCGTACGACGTCAGGAAGATTACATTCTGAGTTGCATTCACTGCAGGCTCGTACCGCAGTATGATCGTCAGGATCCTTTTCGCATGGCTTTACTGCCTCGTTTAGGATCTTCACTGCTACGTTCGGAGTCTCCGGCAGGTCTGCCCATTCCTCAGGAACGTCTATCTTTACCATTTCCTTAACGCCTGCGTCAATTGCCGCAATGTTCTGAGCAATTATGTCGTCGCCCTTGGCGAAATATGTCTTCCTCGCCGCGGCTTTCATTCTGTCCAGCGCGTCTTCAAGCGGGATCAGGTCTGACACCGCGAAGAACGCTGCCTGGAGCACTGTATTGGTATGGCTGCCGAGTCCCA
>CAYMBU010000080.1:0-7413 GCA_964388765.1 uncultured Eubacterium sp. | reverse complement strand
ATCCACTGAGCTATGAGAAGCTCACAACAGTTCTTGCATTCTACACAGTAGAAGACTGGCAGGAAGCTTGTGAACTTTCCAAGAAGCTCTTACAGAATGGTATCGGACACACAATGAACATCCACACAGAGGATAGAGAAATGGCTCTCAAGTTTATGGAGAAGCCTGCATCAAGAATCCTCGTTAACACAGGCGGCGCTATGGGCGGTACCGGTGCTTCAACAGGCATGTTCCCATCATTCACACTTGGATGCGGAACTATGGGTGGATCTTCAGTATCCGAGAACGTATCACCGATGCATCTGACCAACAAGAAGGTACTCTGCTGGGGTATCAAGGATGTTGATACACTCGTATCAGGTGATGAGATCTTCCAGAAGTATCAGGGCGGTAAATGCTGCTGCAGCAAGAACGTCGAGATCACTTCGGACGAACTCAAGAGCGTTATTGATGCAGTCATCCAGGCATTGAGGTAGTTATAATGAACAAGGCTGAACTTGACAGGATAACAGAGAATATCATCGCTCTCCTTAAAGAGAGTGGTATTGTTTCTATATCTGGATCAGGTTCATCGCAGGCAGAGACGGGATCCGGCAAGGGTCCCGCTGAAGCCGCGGCACCCAGATCACCTTTTAAGCAGGATCCTATGCTTGTTCCGGTATGCATTACAGGAAGAGCAGCTGTCCTCTCTAAAATGGACATAGGTAAACTGTTTGGAGCTTCAGCCTTGCATAAAGATGAGAGTCTTTCTGCGGGAAGCAGGGTGGTCTATCAGGAGACTGTCAATGTTTGCGGTCCTGACGGAGATATCAGAGACGTGCATGTATGCGCTTCGGATGATAATGAGAGTCAGGTCGAGCTCTTATCGGGTGACAATCTCATTCTGGGCATCAATGCACCATTAAGGCTTTCCGGTGACACAGAATGCTCGCCCGGCATAAGGATCGTGGGACCTTCAGGTTCACTTGACCTGAAGGAAGGGGCGATCATACCGATGCGGAAGATAACGGTCGATCCAGAACGTGCTTCAGAAATGAAGCTTGGAAAGGGTCAGGTCGTATCAGTAGAGGTTTCCGGGTCCAGAGGAGGAGTGCTCACTAATGTAGTTGTCGTCATCGAGGACGGGGCAGACGGTTTCTGCCATCTCGATGAGAATGAGGCTGGAGCAATGTGCATCAGTCCGACTTCTATGGTGAAAGTCATTAAATAGTGCAGAAACGTAATTACGGGCTTGCTGCTTGTACGTGGGTTGACGTAAAGCAGCAGCCCTTTTTTCTTAACTGATCGGCGGAGAATAATTGAAAGCAGTTCTGATCACAATTTTAACAGCAATGATACCGGTCATAGAGCTCAGGGGAGCAATACCGGCAGGAACAGCAGCGGGGCTGGAGCCGTGGGAAGCATTTATTCTGGCTTGCATCGGCAATATGATCCCTGTACCGTTTATTATTATGTTTGCCAGACGTCTTCTGATCGTACTGAGGCGTAAATATAGAAAGCTCAATTCACTTCTTCTGAAGCTTCAAAACAGGACGAGAGCCAAAGCAGAGATAGTAAGAGACTATGAGATCTTCGGTCTTATAATCCTTGTTGCGATACCTCTTCCGGGTACCGGCGCATGGACAGGGGCACTCGTCGCTGCCCTTATGAAGCTGGATCTTAAGTATGCGCTGATAAGTATCGGAGCAGGAGTGCTTATTGCCGGATGCATCGTTATGGGCATCACATACGGATTTATAAACATATAATGTGCTTTCCGGGCTGACAGCACAGGCGCTGCATCAATATGTAGGTACTTGCATTTTTATATTATAAGTGGCAATATTATAGTATGTTTTAATAACACTATAGAGTTAGATAGTGTTATTTTTTTACACTTTTTTTCTTTATTGTTTTACAGAGGTAAAGTGTATGAAATTCTGTGGCCTTAAGAATAAGATAGTGCTTGGCGCCGACCTGTCGCTGGAAGATTTTATCGCGATAGCAAGATACGGCGCTTTTGTCGACTTTTCAGACGAATACCGCGAAAGGGTGAACAGATCAAGAGAGCTTGTCGATAAATGGACCGAAGAAGGACGGATCATGTACGGCATCACGACAGGATTCGGAAAGCTTTGTTCCAGAGTGATCAATGAAGGGCAGGCCAATGAGCTTCAGCATAATATTATCACATGCCATTCAACTTCTGTAGGTGAGCCATATACCATAGAGCAGGCAAGAGCAGTCATGGTGATGATCCTGCAGAACCTTGGACAGGGATATGCGGGAGTAAGGCTTGAGATATTGGAGAAGTACAGGGAGTTCCTTAACAAGGGACTGACACCATGGGCTCCGAGAGACGGATCGGTAGGATATCTGGCGCCGGAAGCACATATGGCGCGTGTCCTGGAAGGCAACGGAAAGGCATATTACAAGGGCAAGCTCCAGAAGGCATCCAGAGCTCTCAAGGCAGCAGGGATAGAACCTCTGGCTCTTGCATCCAAAGAGGGACTTGCGCTCGTATCAGGAACTACGTCAGCTACTGCATTGGGAGCGATCGCTCTTTACGACATGATAAAGGGCGCAGTGTCAGCTGATATAATAGCGGCGCTTTCATTTGAAGCCTGTAAAGGCCAGCTTGACGCCATTTGCGAAGAGGTCATGAGTGTCCGTCCGCATCCGGATCAGGCAAATACCGCAAAGAACCTCAGGATGATCCTGGCAGGATCAAAGGCAGTAGCAGAGGCACAGGGAGATCATCTTCAGGACGCACTTTCACTGAGGTGTATACCTCAGCTGCACGGCGCAGCAAAAAAGACGCTGTATGACGCTCTGAGAATGGTTGAGACAGAGATGAATTCATGTTGCGATAATCCGATCATTTGGCCGGAAAAAGACGCTGAGAGGGCAATTTCTGCCTGCAACCCTGATTCATCATACGTCGGTATAGAGATGGATTCATGCGCAATAGCCGCAACTGACCTTGCCAAGATGTCAGAGCGGAGGAACAACCACATGATAGATGAAAATCTGTCAGGTTACCCGAGTTTTCTGATAAAAGACGCCGGTCTCAATTCAGGACTTATGATACCGCAGTATACGCAGGCTGGGCTTATCAATGATATGAGAATCTTGTGCTGGCCGGGGTCGGTAGACAATACACCGACATGCGTAAACCAGGAAGATTATGTAGCGATGGGATACAATTCAGCCAAAAAGGGCATCAGTCTTGCGGAAAAACTTGAATATGTGCTTGCTATAGAGCTTCTTTCATCATACGAGACCAGAGGTTTCATAAAAGGCGGCACTAAACGTTCTCCTGTGTCTGAAAAAATATACAAGCTGATCGCTAAAAAAGTACCTCTTATGGAGAAAGATGAATTCCTGTACGATTATATCGAGTATATCAGAGATCTCATCCATTCCGGAAGACTTGCGGCGATGGTACAGGAGGAACTCGGCGAAGAGCTGAAGTAAACAGGTATTAAGCAGACAATGCACGTCTGTTTATATAGCAATTATCAGTTATTTCTTTATTCATTAAATATTAGTTATTGTCTGATTGATTTGAAAGGAATTATTGATCATGGAAAAGAAAGTTACTATCAGGAAACCGGTCTTTATCACGATGGCAGCGATCTATATCTTCGTCATCGTGCTCGGTCTTGTAAGTCCTGAGAAATTTGCCAATGCTGAGGCTGCTATAGTAGACTTTGCATGCATCAACTTTGCCTGGATGTATCAGATCCTGACAGTCTGCCTGATCGGCTTCTGCTTCTGGGTAATGTTCAACAAGAAAGTCGGCGACATAAAGCTCGGCGGTAAGGACGCCAAGCCGTTCATGAGCAAGTGGGCATGGTTCGTGATCACCCTGTGCGGCGGTATCGCTACAGGTATCGTATTCTGGGGTATCGCTGAGCCTCTGACGCACTTCTTTGACGGCATCCCGCTGTTCCCTGGGATCGAGCCTGGAAGCCCTGAAGCTGCAAAGCTTGCGCTTTCCACGACATACCTCCACTGGGGACTTGGTGAGTACGCGTACTATGCAGTACCTGGTATCGTAATCGGATTCGCAGTATACAACATGAAGCTTCCGTACCGTATCAGTTCATGCCTCTATCCGCTGTTCGGAAAGGCAGTTATGGGAAAGATCGGTACATTCATCGATATCCTCTGCGTATTCGGTATCGCAGGCGGCGTATCCGCGTCACTTTGCGAAGGTGCGCTCCAGATCGGAGCCGGTCTCGGGATCATCACGAAAGTCACACCGGGACACTTCATCTGGCTGGTCATACTGACGACAGTAGTAATAACATTTATCCTGTCATCTTACACAGGAATCAACAAAGGAGTACGTTTCTTCTCAGACGCAAACGCCAAGATCTATCTTGCTCTGCTCGCATTCGTACTGTTCTTCGGACCATCGATGTATATTCTGAACCTCGCTACAGAGGCCATGGGCTGGCACGTTTCACACTTCTTTGAGCAGGTGTTCTACACAGGATCATGGAACGTTATCGACGGTGAGCCTGATATGTGGCCTACATGGTGGACGGTCAACTACTGGAGCTGGATGATCGCATATGCTCCACTTATGGGTATCTTTCTTGCCAAAGTCGCAAGGGGTCGTACCCTCAGAGAGTTCACGATCTACAACTTTATCCTTCCGGGACTTTTCGACTGCATCTGGTTCGGTATCTTCGGAGCTGCTGCTATCAAATTCGACCAGGATACAGGGAGCAAGATCTGGAACCTCATGGGCGAGAGCGGAACTGAGGCTGCGGTATTCGGTTTCTTCGAGAATCTGCCGGCGACAAAGATACTTCAGGTAGTATTCATATTCACGGTATTCATCTCGATCGTAACGCTTGCTGACTCCATGACGACAACTATTTCATCGCTGTCGATCAACGCGAAGAACGCCGCTACGGTAGAGCCTCCTGCAAAGATCAAGGTCTTCTGGGGTATATGCCTGTCACTCGTTGCGTTTGTAAACCTTGCTACAGCAAGCACTGTGGGCAAGGTCAGCGGTATCGATGCCACCAAGAGCCTTGCTATTTCAGTAGCGTTCCCACTGACATTCGTCATGATCCTTATCCTCGTTGCAGGCGTCAAAATGCTTGCTCATGCTGACGACTACAACGTAGTGGACAATCCTGACGGACATAAGGTAGACAAAGACCTCATCCTTGACTTCGATATCGACGAGGTAGTTGACTAGACGTTGATAAAAAACGACATAGCTCAGGCAGGCGCGGCGTTTTGCTGCGTCTGCTTTTTCTGTTGCCGTATGTTATGTTTGGCGCTACAATTACCTTAACAGATGCTGAGGGGAGAAAGATATGAAAGCTCAGGAAATACAAGAGGTAACTCTTACTGATAAGTGGATAACGCTTGATGAATTCATGGCTGTCGTCAGATACGGCGCAGTCATTAAAGCCGGCGATCCGTTCATGGACGACGTAAGGCGGGGGAGAGCTCTGATCGACAGATTCCTTTCCGAGAACAAAGCCGTATACGGCGTTACAACAGGGTTCGGTGAGAATGTAAGATTCGCGATATCTCCTGACGATGCGCTGGAGCTTCAGAAGAGGATAGTTAGGTCACATTCTGTCGCAGTCGGAGAGCCGCTTCCTGAAGAGCACGTCAGAGCAATAATGCTGCAGATGATCCTTAATGCGAGACGAGGCAGGACGGGTCTGAGAGAAGAAACGCTTCAGGCACTTATGGACTTCCTGAACAGGGATATCTATCCTTTCGTACCCGGTGAAGGCTCTGTAGGATATCTGTCGGTCGAAGGCCACATAGTAATGGCTTTGATCGGCGAAGGATATGTATTCGATGATAACGGAGAACAGGTACCTGCCGCGGACGTTCTGAAGGAGACGGGGATCGAGCCCATAGAGCTTGCCTGCAAAGAGGGTCTGTCGCTGCTGAACGGAACGATAAGCGTGACTGCGCTTGCAGCGATAGCTTTGTTCGACGCAAAGATCAACATGAAGAACATCGAGATATGCGGTGCTTTGGTATATGAGGCTCTTCGCGGAACTGTATATGCTCTGGACGACCGTATAATGAAAGCCAAGAATCATCCGGAAGCAGTATCGGCAGCTAAAGCGATAAGAGACATGCTGGAGGGAAGCGGTATCGCTGAACATAACAAAGACAGAAAGGTACAGGACGCATATGTTCTGCGTGCAATGCCGCAGCTTATCGGAGCGTCAATGAGGCTGGTGAAAGAAGCTGAAGACGTCATCATGGAAGAGATCAACGGAACGAGCGATAATCCTGAACTCTTTATCGACGAAGGCGAAGTAAGGATGTGCGGGAACTTCGACGGATCATATGTCGGATCGCATGCGGATATGCTTGGCATGTCTGCTGCAATAATAGGCAATTTCATACACAGCAGCATAAACAGGACTGTGGACAGGAATCTCAACGATGGTCTTCCTGCATTTCTTGTTGCTGATCCGGGACTTAACAACGGCTTCATGATACCACAGTATACGGCAGCCGGCCTGGAACATGAGATAAGACAGCTGGCTCAGCCTTCAACGAACGACAGTATAACGACATGTGCGAGCCAGGAGGATCCCGTGTCATTCGGATACGACGCCGCAAAGAACGCGATAGCGGCACAGGACAAGCTGGCACAGATGACTGCGATCTCTTACCTTACATCACTTCAGGCGATAGATCTTCTCAAGGTTATGGGAGATCCGGCAGATGGAAGGAAGCCTGTACAGAAGCAGTCTCCGGTACTGGCGGCGGTGTATGAATACGTTAGAGAATCGATTCCTTATGTCGATCAGGACAGATATATCTATCCTGACATAGAACTCATGACTGATTTCGTGGAAGAGGGGTCAGTTGTCGATCTGGTAGAGGAAAAAGGAATAGAACTGTAAGGAGGTCAACATGAAACTGGGTTATTACGGAGCCGAAAAAACAGGTGTACATGCTGTAAATAATGACTATCCGGGGATAGATACTCCTCAGGATCTTTATATTGCTTTGCAGAGCATATGGTGTGAATACAGCTGCTCTCCGAGGCTGAGACCGGAATGGAGCCAGGATAACAAAAGCCTGGGGCAGTGTACTATCACGGCTTTTCTTGCACAGGACATCTTCGGAGGCAAGGTGTACGGGATACCGAGAGGTGAAGGCGTCTTCCACTGCTATAACGAAGCGGACGGCGTGATTTTTGATATTGCCAGCGAACAGTTCGGGGATGAGAAACTTGTTTACGACTGCAGTTATGAGCAGAAGAGAGAAGACCAGTTCGCGGACGCAGGCAAAAAAGAACGCTATGAATATCTCTGCAGTGAGCTTCATAAATACTGCAGCGCGGAATAGCAGAAGGTAATACACCAGCATAATGACCGGCACACTTTTAGTACATTTTACGGGATATTTTCTGCACTCAGGCTA
>CAYMBU010000079.1:417-7424 GCA_964388765.1 uncultured Eubacterium sp. | reverse complement strand
GTGGTTTTTGTTCCTCGTGCTTTCGCGCTCGGAACCGCATCTAAGAGATTACAATAAAAAGCAGGCATAGAGATCAGCTTCTATACCTGCTTTTTTGATTATTCCTGTATTTCAGTCCTTCAGTGCCCCGATCACGTTTTCAGTGATCCTTCCTGTCAGACCCCATATCACTCTTCCATCTATGTCGTATACCGGTATATCGTTAGACGGTGTATGCCATGGATAATCAAGATCTATACCCACTTTATCATATGGAAAATGCGGGTCAATTTCAGCACTCATCTTCTCTCCGTAATGCTCCGGCTCTTCATCCAGCAGCCGCTCCAGTGGTACAAGGAATATTTCCCCCACTTCATTATCATCCGGTTCTGCTGTATTCAGCGCATCAGGATCGATCTCTCCAATAAAAGTGTATAGTGTGAAATTACCGTTCCCGTATAATGTATCACCCTGACCGATCACCTTTACGGCATCCGGTCCGATACCAAGCTCCTCGCATGTCTCACGTACCGCACATTCCTCCGGCGACTCGCCTTTTTCCATATGGCCTCCCGGGAAACAGATTTCTCCGGGCTGACTTACAATTCCTGATCGCACTTCATAAAGAAGTGACACGCTGTCTGACTGCATACAAAATGGCACAAGAACAGCGTAGAAACGGTGCTTGCCGATCACTCCCGGCGTTCTTGTGCCAAATATTTCTTTTATATCACTGATGTCCATCAGTTCAGCACTTCGTATGAGCTGAAGTCTACTCCGATCATCTCTTCCTTATCCGCAGAGAGACTTACGATAAATTCGATATTGAATCTCTCTGAAATAGTCTGGAGTCTCTTCAGGAAAGCAGGTATATCTTCCAGCTGGAAGTTTGCGTGCTTCAGAATGCTGTCAATGTAAATGGTTTCGATATCACTGTCAAGACTAATGATCCCGTACAGGAAGCCGATATACTCGTCGGCGTTCGTGATCTCCTCGAACTCCTCCATGCAGATGACTCTGATCGTATACGAAAGATCAAAAGTCAGCCTTGCGTTTTTATTGATATAGATCACGCTGCCCTGAGCATTCTCAGCCTGCGCGTTGGCAAGATCGATCATCTGCTTGGTCTTGCCTGAACCTTTATGTCCAATCAGTAATTTGACCATATTTAGTGTGCCTCTCTTTCTTTGCTTTGTAATATCATTATACACGAAACAGTAAAGGCGTTCAACCGTAAATGGACGTCCATTTTATGTCATTTTCTCTTGCGTGGAAAGTCATTTTGCTGTAATATGAAAATGTTAAATTATGCGGTTTTCCGCATGTTTTTGTAATATTTTTTTGAAAGATAGACAGGTTTGTTTATATGCTTGACTGGGAAGTCATACAAAAATATCTACCACTGTTTGAAGACGCTGCAGTACTGACTGTACGGATCGGTGTTATCGGGATCGTTTTCTCGATCATCGTCGGCGTTATCTGCGCCGCCGTCCGCTATTATAAAGTACCCGTACTTCGTCAGATAGCGAGGGTGTACATAGAGATAAGCAGAAACACTCCCCTGCTCATACAGCTGTTCTTCATCTACTACGGCCTTCCGAAGGTCGGTATTTCCATGTCCGCTGAAGTATGCGGCATCGCCGGATTGACTTTCCTCGGCGGAAGCTACATGGCTGAAGCCTTCAGGAGCGGTCTAGATGCGGTGCAGCCTGTTCAGAAAGAAAGCGCGTTCAGCCTCGGCCTTACCGAAGCTCAGACATTCAGATATATCATCATGCCGCAGGCAGTTTCTGTGAGCGTTCCGGCATTCGTTGCAAACGTCATCTTCCTTCTCAAGGAGACGAGTGTGTTCAGCGCGATCAGCCTCATGGACCTCATGTTTGTATCAAAAGACCTGATTGGCCTTTACTACGATACTATCGAGAGCCTTGCTCTGCTGGTATTCTTCTACCTGATAATACTGCTCCCTGTTTCCATACTGGGATCTTTGATCGAAAGGAGGCTGCGTTATGCCGAATTTGGGTCTTGAGGTCCTTTTCAAGGGAAGCAACTTCGCGCGCCTTCTCGGCGGACTTGGGGTCGCGCTTGAGATAAGCATGATAGCGGTCCTGATCAGTATTCCGGCGGGTATCCTGCTCGGTATCGTTATGACATGGAAAAATCCGTTCACGAAGGCGCTTACCAGGATATTCCTGGAAATAATGAGAATAATGCCTCAGCTCGTCCTTCTGTTTATAGTATTCTTCGGATCAACGAGGATCTTTGGCCTTGACATAAGCGGTGAGCTGTCTGCGATAATCGTCTTCACTCTGTGGGGAACGGCTGAGATGAGTGACCTTGTCCGCGGCTCCCTCACAAGCATACCGAAGCATCAGTATGAGAGCAGCGCGGCGCTTGGGCTCGACTCAAGCCAGACATACCGCTACATAATCATACCGCAGGTAGTAAGGAGGCTCATTCCTCTGTCGATCAATCTGATCACCCGTATGATCAAAACGACGAGCCTGGTCCTCATGATAGGAGTCGTGGAAGTCCTGAAGGTAGGACAGCAGATAATCGAGGCAAACAGAATGTCAAGTCCGAACGCAGCTTTCGGCGTATATCTGACAATATTCATAATGTATTTCATCGTATGCTGGCCGATAAGCATGCTGGCCGGCTGGCTCGAAAGGAGGTGGGCATAAAGTCATGAGAGAAGAACTGTTAACTATATCGCATCTCAGAAAAGAATTTGACGGCAATGTTATACTCGACGACTTCAGCATGACAGTCCACAAAGGCGAGGTAATAGTGATCGTTGGTCCTTCCGGATGCGGCAAGAGCACGCTGCTGCGATGTATCAATGCTCTGGAGCCTATCCAGGGCGGGAGCATAATGCTCCGCGGGGAAAGTGTGACCCAGGGGAGTAAAAACCTTACTTCTGTAAGGCGAAAGATCGGCATGGTTTTCCAGAGCTATGATCTTTTCCCCCATATGACAGTCATCGACAATATCACACTTGCGCCGACGAAAGTACTTAAGAAATCGAAGGCGGAGGCTGAAAAAGAAGCCCTGCAACTCCTCGACCGTGTAGGCCTTAAAGATAAGGCAGACAGCTTTCCGCGTCAGCTCTCAGGCGGCCAGAAGCAGCGCGTGGCTATCGTACGCGCACTTTGCATGCATCCTGAGATCATGCTGTTCGATGAAGTCACGGCTGCTCTAGATCCTGAGATGGTCCGTGAAGTTCTGGACGTTATCGTAGATCTGGCAAGGCACGACCGTACCATGCTGATCGTAACGCATGAGATGAATTTCGCAAAGGCTATCGCAGACCGTGTGGTGTTCATAGATAACCATCATATCGTTGAGGAAGGCTCACCGGAACAGTTTTTCGATCATCCGGAGACTGACCGCGCGAAGCAGTTCCTGAAGACTTTCGAGTTTGAACATGTAAAGAAAGAAGAAGACTCAGACGAGATCTTATAGAATAAAGGAGATACAAAATGAAAAACACTTTAAAAAAAGCAATCGCCCTTCTCGCAGTGCTCGCAATGATTTTTGCTCTTACAGCATGCGGAGGAAAGAAAGAGAACAAAACAGTTTACCGCACACTTGACGAGATAGAGAAGTCAGGCACCATCAACATAGGTGTATTCTCAGACAAGAGCCCGTTCGGCTTTGTTGACGAGAACGGCGAGTATCAGGGATATGACATTGAGCTCGCAAAAAAGATCGGCGAGGATCTGGGCGTAAAGGTGGAGTATGTATCAACCGAGGCAGCCAACCGCGTAGAATATCTGGAGACAGGAAAAGTCGACATCATCCTCGCAAACTTCACGGTGACAGATGAGAGAGCCGAAAAAGTAGACTTTGCATCTCCTTACATGAACGTATCCCTTGGAGTCGTATCTCCGGAGAAGCGTGTAATAAAGGATGTAAAAGAGCTCAAGGCTGACGATGAAGTCATCGTCATTTCAGGAACAACGGCAGAGACATACTTTACAGAGAACCTTCCTGACGTAAAGCTCCAGAAGTATGACACATATGCTAACGCGAAGAACGCTCTCGAAAACGGGAACGCATGCTGCTGGGCCAACGACAATACAGAGGTAATGGCGTTCGCATCAGAGAACAAGGGTTATGTCGTAGGTATTCCTGAGCTTGGAAGCCAGGATACGATCGCTCCAGCCGTAAGCAAAGGGAACGAAAGCCTCCTCACATGGCTCAACGATGAGCTCGCATCACTCGGCGCCCTTAACTTCTTCCATGAAGACTATGAGAAGACACTGATCGATACATACGGTAAAGAATATGAAGAGACTCTCGTGATCGAGCCTCATAAAGCATGATCGTAAAGCAACTGTAAAAGCGGGTGCCGCATCATTGCGGTACCCGCTTTTTTGTATGTGTTTATCGATCTTATTCATTCGGCAAGTGTCCTGTTTCTCAGCTGTCCACATGCTCCGTCTATATCCGATCCCAGTTCCCTTCTGACCGATGCGGGAACTCCATGCGATTCCAGATACTCCTTGAATTCCATGGCCCTTCCCCGTCCTGAAGATCTCAGCCCTGTTTCATCTACTTCGTTCAGCGGGATGAGATTCACATGCGCAAGGTGCCCTTTCAGCAGACCTGCCAGCTCGTGAAGGCATTCTGCAGTGTCGTTCTTACCCTTTATCAGAGCGTATTCAAAAGTGACTCTGCGGTTCGTCTTCTCTACATACGAATCACAGGCAGAAATGAGTTCCTGCATTGAATACGCCTTTGCCACAGGCATGATATCACGGCGGATCACGTTGTTCGGAGCATGCAGCGAAATGGCAAGATTCACCTGCGGGAAATCATCGGCAAAGCGCCCTATCACAGGGACTATACCGCTCGTCGATACCGTAATGTTTCTCATACTCATGCCTGTGCCAAGTGGTTCGGTAAGTATCCTGATCGCTTTCGAAACATTTTCGTAATTATCAAAAGGCTCCCCTGTGCCCATGAACACGACATGACTCGCCTTCACCGCAGAATTACGCATCACATCTATTACCTGCGATACTATCTCCCCTGCGGCAAGATCTCTCACGAGGCCGTTCAGTCCTGACGCGCAGAAAGAACAGCCCATGCGGCATCCTGCCTGTGTGGACACACATACTGAATTGCCGTAGCTGTATTTCATCAGCACACTTTCGACAGCATTTCCGTCAGACAGCTCGAACAGATACTTTTCCGTGCCGTCCTGTTCAGATACCTGATGGGCGAGCACGCGGAGCACGCCCAGGTCATACTGCTCCAGCTTTTCTTTTAAAGCTCTGGAGATATTCGTCATCTCATCTACAGACTGGACACTGTTCGGCCCCTTGTACAGCCACGAGTAGATCTGCCTGGCGCGAAACGGCTTTTCGCCGAGTTCCTCGCAAAGCGCTTCCATTTCTTCGATTGTAAGATTTCTCAGATCATTCATTTCGACATATACAACAAGCGTCATAACTGTATCTGAGCGATTCCACTGGCCGACAGGCCGTGGATCGGTGAAAGATAAGATACAGCTATGACGCCTTTATTATTTATTTCTTTTCGATAGCTATGCCTGTCTTGTGTCCGTTGATGTTGACTTTCTCCTCAACAGCTCCGGATACCAGCTCCTCAGCAAGCGTCTCTTTCATGATGTAGCTGCGGTACTCATCCACAGCCGCACTTACAGCATCGTCAGCTTCGAGTGTTATCATGATCCTGTCCATCATCTCGTAATCGTTCTGCTTACGCATCTGCTGGATCTTGGATACGACTTCACGCGCGATACCCTCAGCCTCAAGCTCTGGCGTGATCTCTGTGTCGAGGATGGCGAATACGTTATTCTCCATCGCTACTGCAAAGCCTTCCTTCGCGTCTATCCTGACGTCTACGAGATCAGGCGTGATCTCTACAGATTCTCCGTCGAGATCCATGTATACCTTGCCCTCTTCCTCAAGCTCTGCCTGGAATGCGGCAGGATCAGCCTTAGCGAGTGCTGCTCCGAACGTCCTTATCTTCTTCCCGAGCACAGGACCCGCAGCTCTGAAGTCAGGCTTCAGATTGAAGTTCATGTATGTGTTCAGGTCGTCAGCGAATACAACGTCCTTAACGTTAAGCTCTTCTTTGATGAGCGGAGCAAGATCGCTGATGAGATCTCTGTATTTGCCGTCCACGAGAATCTCCTGCAGCGGCTGACGGACTTTAATGCTCTCCTTCTCTCTGATACCGCGGCCGAGTCCTGAGATCTTCTTTACGAGATCCATCCTCTCTTCGACATGGTCGTCGAGAAGAGACTCGTCACATACAGGATAGTATGCAGTATGTACAGTGAGCGAAGGATCTTTCAGTTTCTTGTACATCTCATCTGAGATGAACGGAGCAAATGGAGCGATCAGGCGCGCGATACCAACGAGGATCTCATATGTAGTCGCGTATACGCTCTTCTTGTCGTCATCAAGTCCCTCCGCGTAGAAACGGCGGCGGGCTCTTCTGATGTACCAGTTTGACAGATCTTCAACCACGAAGTCCTGGATGGCTCTGACAGCTTTCATATGATCGTACTGATCCATTGACTCTGTAACAGCCTTGACCAGGCGGTTGTACTTGGACAGGATCCAGCGGTCGAGCTCAGGCCTAGAGGCATAATCTATCTCGATCGTCTTAGGGTCTATTTCGTCCAGATTGGCGTACAAAACGAAGAAGTTATATACATTCCTCAGTGTGCCGAAAAACTTGCTCACAACGTCTTTCAGGCCGTCTTCGTCGAATTTGGTCGGGGACCATGCCGGTGATACGCTGAGCAAATACCATCTGGTTGCGTCTGCGCCGTACTTATCCAGCATCTCGAACGGATTGACCGTATTCCCGAGGTGCTTTGACATCTTCTTTCCGTTCTTGTCGAGGATCAGGTCGTTTACCAGAACGTTCTTGTAAGGAGCCTGCTTCTTGATGAACGTCGATATCGCCATCAGGGAGTAGAACCATCCTCTTGTCTGGACGATCCCTTCGTTGATGAAGTCTGCAGGGAACAGCTGCTCGAAATC
>CAYMBU010000079.1:0-407 GCA_964388765.1 uncultured Eubacterium sp. | reverse complement strand
TCGCTCCTGAGTCGCTCGAGCAGTCCATGACCTCAGTGATCCGTGGCATGGTCGTTCCGCAGCATGGGCACTTCATATGTACGTCGTCAACATACGGACGATGGAGCTCGATGGATTCATCGATATCTTCTATCGCCTTGTCAACAAGCTCTTTTCTGCTTCCCACACACTCAAGGTGTCCGCATTCACAGCGCCAGATAGGAATAGGCGTGCCCCAGTATCTGCTTCTTGAGATAGCCCAGTCCTTTACGTCGGCGATCCAGTTCCCGAAACGGCCTTCGCCGATGAACTTAGGATACCAGTTAACTGTCTTGTTATTAGCTACGAGCTCATCTCTGAGCGCACTCATCTTTATATACCAGCCCGGTTTCGCATAATATACGAGAGGTGTGCCGCATCTCCAGCAG
>CAYMBU010000078.1:0-7539 GCA_964388765.1 uncultured Eubacterium sp. | reverse complement strand
GATCATCATTGAGCCGACACCAAGTGAAAGGGTGAAGAAAGCCTGGCTCATCGCAGCGAATATCACGTTGAATATTCCAGTTTCTTTCATTCCCTTGAAGTCAGGCACAAGATAGAATCTGATCCCTTCTCCTGCTCCTTTAAGAAATACTGAATGTACAGCAAGTACAACCATTAGAACGAGAAGGGCGGCCATGATCCACTTTGTAACGTTCTCTACACCTTTCTGAACGCCGAAAAGGCAGATGAGGAATCCTACTACACAAACGAGAATCATCCAGAACGCCATCTCTCCTGCATTGCTGAGCATACCGCCGAATTCACCGCCGATGAAATCTGCAGTCTGGTGAACGAAATCGCCCTTGCTGCTTCTATACGCGTAGTTGAACATCCATCCGGCTACTGTCGTATAGTAGAACATCAGGAAATAGCATCCGAGCACACCGATCCACTTAAGATTATGCCAACCGGTTCCTTCAGGCTCTATCTTCTCAAAACACTTTGCGATACTCTGCTTGCTCCCGCGGCCGATAGCAAATTCAGCTGTCATTACCGGTATGCCGAGGATAAGCAGGAATATCAGATAAATTACGATAAACGCAGCGCCGCCGAAAGCTCCGCAGAGATAAGGGAACTTCCATACATTACCGATTCCGATGGCGCAGCCTGCAGATACAAGGATAAATCCAAGTCTGGAGGCAAAGCTTTCTCTCTGGTTTTCCATTTACATCTCCAATCAATCAAACACAATAACTTATCAAAACAAATCAATTACTTATTAATAAGACTGTTGATATCAGCTGCCAGGGCAGCAGGGTCGTCAAGTTCAAGTCCGGAAAGAAGCACAGCCTGATCATAAAGAAGTCTCGCGTATGAGGCAGCTGTATCTTTATCACCTGAAGCAAGAGTCAGTCTGACTTTTGTGATGATCTCGCTGTCCGGATTGATCTCGAGTACACGGTCGGCTCTTACGCCGCCTGCACCCGGCATCCTGTTCAGAGTCTTTTCCATTTCCAGGGATATCTCACCCTTGCTGCTCAGGCAGCACGGGCTGTCTGAAAGCCTTGTGGAAATGCGTACTTCAGTTATTTTATCACCAATCGTGTCTTTTATAAAGGAAATTAATTCTTTATTCTCTTCTTCAGCCGCTTTGATCTTTTCTTTGTCGCTGTCTGTATCTCCGGATTCGTCCTCATCTGCTACTGATTTGAACTGCTTATCTTTATAGCTCTGCATCATCTTCATGGAGAACTCATCAATATCGTCTGTAAAGTAGAGCACCTCATATCCTTTATCAACTGCAGCTCTGGTCTGCGGGAGCATCTCGATCTTGTCTACGGTTTCTCCTGCAGCGTAGTAGATATATTTCTGATCTTCCTTCATTCTCTCAACATATTCATCGAGAGAGACCTTTTTCTTTTCGTTAGAAGAAGTGAACAGGATAAGATCTGACAGGATATCTTTATTCATGCCGAAGTTGTCATATATGCCATACTTAAGCTGATTACCGAAGTTTGCGAAGAATTTCTCATATCCTTCACGGTCTTCTTTCATAAAAGCTGCAAGCTCTTTCTTGATTTTTTTCTCAAGGTTCTTTTCGATGAACTTAAGCTGCCTGTCATGCTGCAGCATCTCACGTGATATATTCAGAGAAAGATCCTGTGAATCAACAAGTCCTTTTACGAAGTTGAAATAGTCAGGAAGAAGCTCTTTGCATCTTTCCATGATCATGACGCCTGATGAGTACAGCTGAAGACCTTTCTCATACTGTTTAGTATAATAGTCATACGGCACATGTCCGGGAATGAAGAGCAGGGCAGTATAGCTTGACAGGCCTTCCACACTGGTCCTTATGATCCTTACAGGATCCTCATAGTCCATGAACTTGGATTTATAGTACTCGTTATAATCTTCTGTCTTGACCTTACTCTTCTGGCGCTTCCAGATCGGTTCCATGGAATTGAGTGTATCAAGTTCTCTGTATTCTTCGGTCTTCGGACCGTCAGAGCCTTCGG
The DNA here is from genome assembly GCA_964388765.1 of uncultured Eubacterium sp. Classification (GTDB taxonomy): domain Bacteria; phylum Bacillota; class Clostridia; order Peptostreptococcales; family Anaerovoracaceae; genus Aminicella. The sequence continues at coordinate 5,525 of CAYMBU010000078.1, read as the reverse complement.
CGCCTTCGACCTGCCTTGTCTTTGTCACCATCATCTGGATAGGGTAGTGTACATAATCTGAGTATTTTCTGATAAGCTCACGGATCTTATACTCCTGCAGATAATCAGAATATTTCTCGTCATCTGTATCTTCTTTCAGATGAAGCACGATCTTTGTCCCGGTTTCATCCTTATCTGCCGGATTTACAGTATATCCGTCTGCTCCTTTGGATTCCCAGATATATGCTTCATCTGATCCATATGCTTTTGAAGTAACTTTTACGTCGTCAGCGACCATGAAAGCAGAGTAGAAACCCACTCCGAACTGTCCTATGATATCAGTACCTTTTGCTGCATTATCGGATTCCTTTATATCGTCCTTGAAAATCTGGCTTCCGCTCTTTGCAATAGTACCAAGATCCTTCTCGAGCTCATCTCTGGTCATGCCGATACCATTGTCGGTGATGGTTAAAGTACGTTCATCTTTATTGACTGAGATGTTGATATTGAAATCCTTGCGGCTGACACCCGTGTCTCCTGACTGGAGAGACGTGTAGTACAATTTGTCAAGAGCGTCGCTTGCGTTGCTGATGAGTTCTCTGAGGAATATCTCCTTATGCGTATAGATGGAATTGATCATCAGATCAAGAAGCTTTTTTGATTCTGCTTTAAACTGTTTCTTTGCCATGATATGCCTCCTTATTATTTAAAGGGCAGGGCCCTTATGCTTTTTGTATATTTAGCACTCTTGTCGCAAGAGTGCTAATCTACTTATCAGTATACCGCAAAACGTGTTTTTGTCAACATTCAGACTTGACTAAGATACCCATTAGTGGTAAAAAAGTATTGTTATATTCCACATGGGGCGTTAGCGCAGTTGGGAGCGCACCACACTGGCAGTGTGGGGGTCAGGGGTTCGAATCCCCTACGCTCCATTTTTTATTGCCTCTTGTCTTTAGAATTCTTAATATTTACCTGCCTGTACAATTCTTGATTAACCAGATACTTTTCTATATACTGAATATGGCAATAAATAGAACAGGAAATACTATATATATGGCAAAGAATTCAAGATCAAAATCCAATAAGAATAAAAAAGAAAAATACTCACCGAAGACATCAAGGGCAAAGCGCGCTCAGGAGAAGAAAGAACAGGAGAAGAGAAAGCGCAATGCTTATCTTAAGCGTGTGCAGCATGAAAGGAAGACTTCTGATGTTCACGAAGATATTGAACCTGTTCAGCCAGAGATCGTAGAGGTTCCAGTTGAGGAAGTACAGCCGCCACAAGAGCAGGAAAAAGCAGAAGTCAGGCCGGAGAAGGTTTATGTTGCTCCTGATGAGATGTCACAGCGTGCAGTTGCAGCTGAAAAGAAACACAAGAGATCAAAGCATACCGGCCTCAAGGTATTTGCTGTCCTCGTACTTCTGTTAGCTTACAGTACAGCGTTTATAGCCGGGGCTTTTGCTCTGGAAAAATATGTCGTAAATCCTGAAAGATATCACGATGGCACGGTCATAAACGGAGTAGACGTATCTGGCATGACTGCCGAGCAGGCAGAAGAAGCACTTACAAAAGAATGGAATACTCATTCAATAGTAATTAATGATGTCGATGGGAAAGAACTTGGAAAAATAGAGAATTTCGGCTTTAAATATGATATAGACGATCAGCTGGAATCTGCCATGAAGCCCGGTGCGGAAAAGGCACTTCTACGTTTCGTGAGGAGAGAAGGTGCTGAATTTACCGTCAAGATGGATCCGGCCGGAAACAGTGAAAGTTTTAAGAAACAGTTCGATTCGCTCCCTATCATTGCCGATGCAGTAGGTGATAAGCCTTCCAAGAACGCATATATCGATAAATCAGATACGGAATTCAGGATAGTGAAAGAAGTTATCGGTAATTCAGTCGATCTGGACAAGCTAAGGAAGGCTATTTTTGATTCGATATCGCGCAATGAAAAGACATTTGAATACAGAAGATCATCATATCATAAAGCTCCGGAAATAGTTTCAACCAGTGAATCGCTTCTGAAAGAGAGAGAATACTGTCAGAAATATCTGAGCTTCAGGATAAGGCTGCGCAACTCCGTGAACGATTATACGATCACTCCGGCGTGGCTTGATAAGATGATGACTGTTAAAAACGGCGGAAAGATCAAGATCAATGAAGATGAGGTTGATCAGTTCATTGCAGATACACTCTATCCGAAGTTCTCATCAACAGGCGGAACACGTACGCTCAGGTCTGCAGGAGGCGGGAAATATACAGTCAGCGGTGGCACATACGGCTTTACTGTAGATACTGCGAAAGAGCATGACAGGCTGATAAAAGAACTGAAGGCACGTGAAGATGTAGAACGTGAACCATATTATTCAGGGAAAGCTCCGAACAAAGACGGCAAGAGCGATATCGGAGACGATTTTGTAGAAGTAAGTATAGAAAAGCAGACAGTCTGGGTAGTAAAAGGCGGAAAAGTGAAAGTTGAGACTCCTGTTGTTACAGGAGTGCTTCCTAGACATGCAACACCTACAGGTGTCTTTTACATAGTTTATAAGGCTACGAATACGACTCTTAAAGGGCATAACGACGACGGCAGTGAATATGAATCTCATGTGGCTTACTGGATGCCTTTCTATCTGGGGTTCGGACTCCACGATGCAAACTGGAGAGGAGCATTCGGCGGATCAATCTACGTATATAACGGAAGTCACGGATGTGTCAACTGTCCTCCGTCAATAATGCCTAAGATATTCAGCCTCTGTTATACCGGTATGCCGGTCATAGTACATTAGATATATATATTACAGGAAACAGAAAAGCGGAAGAACATCTTATGATGTCATTCCGCTTTTGTAATGCGCCTAAGCGGATTCGAACCGCTGGCCTTCACATTCGGAGTGTGCTACTCTATCCTACTGAGCTATAGGCGCCCGCATTCACTTAGTTATTGTACATAATTATCACTTCTTATGCAATTGATTTGTCTTTATTATGTGAATAGAGTATAATGAGAACAGAATTAAAGTAACCGATCCTGTTGAGAGAAGGGGGAATAAGCTATGTTAAAGAAATGGGCTATCCTGAGCACATGTGCGATCGCTACAATCGTTGTCATCATGGCACTGTCAGAACTCAAGGATGAAGAAGAAGAAAAAGAAGAACTATAGACCTGTATTGTTGATCCTGATAGCCGCAGCATTCCTTACGTTTGCTGCGGTATTTTTCGTATTTATGATCATTATAGATCTTTCTCCGCTTCATACGTCATATGAAGTCCCGTCTGAAGGGCAGATGCCTGAGATGAACATATACAGTCCGGACGCCTTTTACCGGAAGAACGGACTTCTGTATTACAAAGATGATAACTACAGATCCAGAGCCGGCATAGACGTATCTACATATCAGAAAGAGATAGACTGGGAAAAAGTATATAAGGCAGGAATACGATTCGCGATGATCAGAGTTGGATACAGCGGACGAAAGACGGGAAAAATCAAAAAGGACAGGCGCTTTGAAGAAAATATAAAAGGAGCTTCAGAAGCAGGAATAGATACAGGGGTATACTTCTTTTCGCAGGCAAAGACAAGAAAAGAAGCGATAAGAGAAGCTAATTTTGTTCTCAGACAGATAAAAGGTAAAAAGGTAACATATCCTGTAGCTTTTGACATGGAGGACTCACGCGGCCATGACCGTCATGAAGACTTGTCCGATAATGACCGGACCATTATCGCTGACGCATTCTGCCAGATCATAAGCAACAACGGATATGAACCTATGATATACGCATATCCGGATTGGGTGTATAATAAAATTGATTATACTATACTGACAAAATATGACATGTGGCTTGCTCACTATACCAGCCGGTCAATATATCCGTACCATTATCGTATCTGGCAGTATACAAGTAAAGGTAAGATACCGGGCATACAGACTAAAGTAGACCTTGATATCATATTAATAAGGAAATGAGGAAGTTATGAAGATAAAAGACCTGTTTAAAGACGGAAGACAGATTTTTTCACTTGAGATATTCCCGCCGAAAAGAGATTATCCGATAGAAACCATTTACAGGACGCTTGATGAGCTGAAGGATATCCAGCCTGATTTCATAAGCGTTACATATGGAGCGAGCGGATCTGAAAGAGGCAGCAGAACATTTGACATTGCCTCGCAGATAAAGAAGCGCTACGGCATTGAATCTGCCTCTCATCTGACATGTGTGAACGCGACCAGGGATGAGATATCAGAAATGCTCTATATTCTGGAGGATGACGGAATTGAGAATATCATGGCGCTCAGAGGTGATGACGTGCCTGACGAAACAAGACGGGATGATTTTCCATATGCCAGTGATCTTATATCATTCATAAAGAGCACGGATCATGATTTCGGCATATCAGGAGCATGCTATCCTGAAACTCATATGAACAGCAGAAATCAGGTAGAGGACATAATTAATTTGAAGAAGAAGGTCGACGCAGGCGCCGAGCATCTGATGTCACAGCTGTTCTTCGATAACGCTGTATTCTATGATTTCCTTGAAAAAGCAAGGATAGCCGGAATCAATGTTCCTATAGAAGCCGGGATCATGCCTGTTGTTAACGCAAAGCAGATAACAAGACTCGTATCACTTTGCGGTGCGAGCATACCTCCGAAGTTTGCAAAAATGATGGCGCGTTATGAAGATGATCCCGAGGCGATAATGGATGCAGGCATCGCATACGCGGTAGACCAGATAGTGGATCTTCTTTCACAGGGAGTAGACGGGATACATCTTTACACCATGAACAAGCCGGAAGTAGCAAGACGTATCAACGACAGCATAAAACATCTTTTCAGAAGATAAGAAAATGAAGGGAATGTCGTTATAATGGACTTTAATGATCTTATAAAAAAAGATTTTGTAATACTTGACGGCGGATTCGGTACACAGCTTGCACAGAAGATGGAACAGGTACCGAAAGTGCCGGAAACGGTAAATATAACAGCGCCTCATATCGTTACCGACATACACAGATCATATATTGATGCAGGAGCAGACATCATTTATTCATGCACGTTCGGAGCCAACCCGTATAAACTTGCCGGTACCGGATATTCCGCAGACGAGATCGTAAGAGCGGCTGTCAGAAACGCAAAAGCAGCTGCAGAAGATACCGATACACTTGTAGCGCTTGATCTGGGTCCGATCGGAAGAATGATGGAACCGAACGGGGACATGTCCTTTGATGAAGCGTATTCATACTTTGCAGAGATCGTAAAAGCAGGAGATGACGCAGATCTTATCGTCTGTGAAACAATGACGGATCTGTATGAAATGAGAGCCGCGGTACTTGCTGCAAAAGAGAACAGTGACCTTCCAGTCATATGTACGATGACATTTGAAGAAAGTGGAAGAACATTCTCGGGGACCGAAGCAAGTTCAATGGCCATGACAATGTCAGGCCTGGGTGTAAAGGCTCTTGGATCCAACTGTTCTCTCGGCCCGGATGAGTTTGAGAACATTATAACAGAGATCTCTAAGTGGACTGATCTCCCAATC
>CAYMBU010000077.1:0-7549 GCA_964388765.1 uncultured Eubacterium sp. | reverse complement strand
AGCTGTGGCTGACGAGCGGACACTGGGCTCACTATCATGAGAACATGTTCATCGTTCCGGGTGACTATAACGGCGAGACAGAGGATTACAACCCTGAGAGCGATGCTGACATTTTCGCGGCTAAGCCGATGAACTGCCCGAACGCCATCATGGTATACAAGAGAGAGCTTCACAGCTACAGAGAGCTCCCGATCAGATACAATGAGACAGATGTCATCCACAGAAAAGAGAAGTCGGGTGAGCTTAACGGACTGTTCAGAGTCCAGATGTTCCGCCAGGACGATTCACATGACTTCATCAGAGAGGATCAGATCAAGGAAGAGATCGCGGATATCATGGATATCGCAGATGAGCTCTACGGAACGTTCGGCCTCAAGTCCAAGGCAGAGCTTTCCACAAGACCTGAAGACTACATGGGAGACATTGAAGTCTGGAATAAGGCAGAGGATGAGCTCAAGGAGATCCTGAACGAGAAGTACGGAGAAGGCAATTACGAGATCAACGAGGGCGACGGAGCGTTCTATGGTCCAAAGATCGACCTCTCGATGGAGGACTGCCTCGGTAGAGAGTGGCAGCTTGGTACGATACAGCTTGACTTCCAGCTTCCGCTGAACTTTGAGCTTAAATACACAGATAAAGACGGACAGCCTAAGCAGCCTGTACTGGTCCACAGAGCTATCTTCGGATCATTCGAGAGATTCATTGGAATACTGATCGAAAACTTCAAGGGAACATTCCCGTTCTGGATGTCGCCGGTGCAGGTCGGCATCGTACCGATCAGAGAGCAGCATAACGATTACGCTGCCAAAGTCGCCAAGGCACTGAGAAAGTATCACATCAGATGTGAAGCTGACTTCTCAGAAAAGAACATGAAAGAGAAGATCAAGACTTTCAAGCACTACAAGGATCCATACATCATAGTCCTCGGAGACCGCGAGGCTCAGGACAGGACAGTATCGATCAATGTCAGAGGAAGCAACAAGCAGATCCAGAATGTTCCGCTTGAAGACTTCATCCGCATGTGCATGCAGATGAACAAAGACAGAAGGCTTGATCTTATCGATTCATACGGAGAAGAGGAAGAACCTGAAGAGGAGGAATAGCAGATGAATAATATTCTACTGTTCGTACTTCTTACAGTAGTCGTGCTCGTTAACGCATATTTTACATACAGAAGAGCTGAAGGCGTGGATAAGCAGGGTAGGATACTCCTTGCGGCAAGCCAGCTTCTGTATCTTGTGATCATAGCAGTCGTATTCGGTCTTGGATGGATATTCAAGGTAACCGGAGTCGCGGCTAAGCTGCAGGCCGGCGGTGCATCCTGGCCTGTATATATCGGGAGCATCGTTATAGTGGCAGTAGTGGTGGCTGCTCTTGTCTTCTTCAAGTCCAGGCTTGAAAAGAAGATCAGGGCAGAACACGAACTCTGATCACAGAGTTACAATGATTGATGAAAGCGTCTGCCGGGTATCTATACCTGGTAGACGCTTATGTTTTGTGAACGGTGGGGACGGTTCTGGGGGTGCCATGAATGTGCACCCCCGGGACAGACATGGACCAATGGCGGCTTGAAATTTCAGTGCCGCACGGGATCGGCATGTCTGTCCCCGCCCGTCGCATATATGCGACGGGCAGAACCGTCCCCAAGGAGAACAAATGGAACAGTATGATGTTACAGGAATGAGCTGTGCGGCTTGCCAGGCTCACGTTGAGAAAGCAGTATCAAAGGTACCGGGCGTGGAATCATGTTCTGTGAGCCTTCTTACCAACTCGATGGGAGTAGAAGGCACGGCGGATCCTGAAGAGATAATCAGAGCCGTGGAAGAAGCAGGGTACGGAGCTTCTCTCAGAAGAGAAGCCGGTACTTATAATGCGCCAGGTGCCGTAAAGGGGTCAAACGACCCGTATGCCGCAGAAAAAGAAGCGCTTAGGGACAAGGAGACGCCTGTCTTGAAAAAACGCCTTATTTCGTCTGTTCTGATCCTGATCGTTATCATGTATTTCTCGATGGGACATTCGATGCTGGGACTGCCGGTACCGACATTTCTGGATAATCCTATGTCACTTGGCATGATACAGATGATACTGTCCCTGATCGTAATGTTCATTAACAGAAAATTCTTCATCAGCGGGACCAGATCGGTCATGCACGGCGCGCCAAACATGGATACACTTGTCGCGATGGGTTCGGGAGTTTCGTTCCTGTGGAGCCTGTTCGTCCTGTTCAGAATGGCAGGCTATATGGCGGCAGGTGATTTGGAAATGGCGCATCACGCACTGCACGGGCTGTATTTTGAGTCTGCAGCGATGATAGTGACTCTCATAACTGTAGGGAAGATGCTTGAAGCGATGTCTAAGGGCCGGACCACGGATGCCTTGAAATCACTGATGAAACTGGCTCCTGAGACCGCATGCAAGCTGGTTGACGGTAAAGAAGTTACTGTACCAATAGACGAAATAGCTGTTGGAGACATTTTCGCGGTGCGTCCGGGAGAGAATGTGCCTGTAGACGGCGTGATCACTGAAGGCACTACGGCAGTCGACGAGTCAGCGCTTACGGGCGAAAGCATCCCGGTAGACAGATCCGAAGGAGATACAGTCTCGGCTGCTACCCTGAACACATCAGGATATATAAGGGCAAGAGCGACACGTGTGGGACGTGACACCACGCTTTCCCAGATAATCAAAATGGTTAGCGACGCTTCCGCTACCAAGGCGCCTATCGCAAGGATAGCTGATAAGGTCGCCGCGGTATTCGTTCCTGCGGTCCTGGTGATCGCTGTAATAACGGCCGCTGTGTGGCTGTTACTCGGCAGGGATATGGGCTTTGCTCTTGAAAGAGCCATAGCTGTTCTGGTCGTAAGCTGTCCATGCGCGCTAGGGCTCGCGACTCCTGTTGCGATAATGGTAGGAAACGGCGTCGGAGCGAGGAACGGCATACTGTTCAAGACGTCGGAATCCCTGGAGATGACCGGGAAAGTCACACAGATAGCGCTGGATAAGACCGGTACGATAACAAAGGGAAAGCCTGAAGTCACAGATATGGAGATCACAGGAGAGGACCTTCTCAAAGCAGCTTATTCGCTTGAGAAAAAGAGCGAGCATCCGATCGCCAGAGCAGTCGTGAAGTATGCGGAAGAAAACGCTTTGCAGCCATATGACATCACAGATTTCAAGGCTGTACCCGGTAACGGACTGACAGGAACAGTAGCCGGTACGGATACATGCATTTCCGGAGGGAGCCGTGAATTTATCAGCGGATCCTGCATGATCCCGGATGACCTGAGCATAAGGTATTTAGAATTAACGGAAGAAGGGAAGACATGTGTCTTCTTTTCGGAAAACGGTGAATGCCTCGGAATGGTGGCGGTGTCTGACCCGATCAAAGAAGACAGCCGTGAAGCGGTCGCCGACTTGAAAGATATGGGTATCAGCGTGATCATGCTTTCAGGAGACAATGAAGCTGCGGCAAGACATATCGCTTTTGAGGCAGGAGTGGATGAAGTTATCGCAAACGTTCTGCCGGACGGTAAGGAGAGGGTGATAAATGACCTTGCAGAAAAGGGCAGGACGGCTATGGTCGGAGACGGCATCAACGACGCGCCGGCGCTTACCAGGGCGGATGTAGGCATTGCTATCGGAGCAGGTACTGACGTTGCGATAGATGCCGCGGACGTAGTACTCATGAACAGCTCGCTTATGGATGCGGCAGGCGCGGTAAGGCTGAGCAAAGCCACTGTCAGGAATATACACGAGAATCTGTTCTGGGCGTTCTTCTATAACGTACTCCTGATACCGCTCGCCGCGGGATTGTATACAGGCATCCTGGGATGGACAATGGACCCTATGTGGGGCGCCGCGGCAATGAGTCTGTCGAGCTTCTGCGTATGCATGAACGCGCTCAGACTGAACCTTGTGAAACTGAAGAAAAACAACGCAGTAATTAAAACAGATCCTGCTGAAACAGATATAGTAGAGGAAGATAATACAGACGTAAGGAAGGAGAACGGTACTATGGAAAAGATCTTAAGTGTTGAAGGGATGATGTGCGAACACTGTGAGGCAACAGTAAAGAAGGCGCTCGAGCAGATAGACGGAGTTGAATCAGCTGAGGCTTCGCACGAGAAGAATCAGGCGGTAGTGCAGCTCTCACATGACGTAGACGACGAAGTGCTGAAAAAGGCGGTCGAAGATCACGATTATACAGTCACAGATATCAGATAGCCGCATTAAACACAGCGCTTTAAACGAAGAACAATAAAAGCCTCCTGCGGGAATGAAAAGCAGGAGGCTTTCTTTTATGTCATTATTTTTCAGTCTTTGAAATCTATCGTCTTTTTCAGGCCGTCATGTCCGACGACCGTGTTCGGAAATATAGCTCTTGCGTTGTCCGCGAACTCTTCCGGATCCTCTATGGACTGGCTGAAATGGGTGAGCCAGAGCTCTTCAGGCTGTGCTTCCTTTGCGGTCTCAGCCGCTTCAATGAATGTCATGTGGCCCCATTCCTCGGCTTTATCCATCTTTTCATTTGATTCGTAATTGCCTTCCAGGATCATCAGGTCGGCGCCTTTGCCGAGGTCGATCATCTCACGGACAGGACGTGTGTCAGTGGAGTAGAGGATTTTTATGCCGCGGCGCTCAGGCCCCATGACGGCAGACGGCATGAAAGAGGTGCCTGACTCTGTAGTAACGGTCTCACCATGCTGCAGTCTGGACCAGTATTGTTTCGGTATCCCGAGCTGTTCCGCTTTGTCAGCGAGGAATTGCCCGGGCCGCTTAACTTCTACGGTATATCCTATGCAGGGGATGACATGGTTCGCCTGGAATGCTCTTATTATCATCCTGCCGCACTGAACAAAGCCGCTTTTTATCTCTTCTCCCGCAGGGTCTATCTCCACGATGCCTATATCAAAGGGAAGACCGCCTGCGATGACAAGAAGTCCCTGAAGGACATGCTTAAGACCAGCCGGTCCGACTATGGTGACCGGGTCAGTCCTTCCTGTATTTCCAAGTGAAAGCAGAAGCCCGGGGAGGCCTGCGATGAGATCTTCGTGACAATGTGTTATGCATATCACGTCGATCGGCTTCAGCTTCAGGCCGGCTTCAGCAAGAGCGATCTGCGTCCCTTCGCCGCAGTCGATGAGCATGCTCGAGCCCTCGCAGGAGCAGTATAGAGTTGTGAGCCACCTTTTCGGAAGTGGTACCATGCCGGCAGTGCCGGCCAGACAAATATCAAGCATTACTATCTCACTTTTACGGTTACAGTAGCGGTCTTCACGCCTTTGCTGTGATCAGCGTCTCCGGATGCGGTGACTTTGATCTTCAATATATATTTACCTTTCTTCAGGCCTTTCTTCACGGTGATACTGCCGGATTTCGCGACTTTAAAGTATTTTCTGAAACTGGATCTCTTTACGGACTTCAGGCTGTAAGTGACCTTGCCGTCTGCTTTTCCCGTTGTCACAGCTTTGGCTTTCTTTATGACGGCAGATCTCTTTTTGAGTGAGGCAGCCTTAAGCGGTACAGTCTTTCCCTTCACTGTAAGTCTGTTCGCTGACTTCGGCACGAGGCCTGCCTGCGCTTCTTTCAGCGCAAGAGTCGCGTCCACGACTTGTTTTGCCGTTGCGTATTCATTCTTTGATATAAGTACAGCCTCGCTGAGCGCAGCTTTGAACCGGTCTGCGGTCGCGTCTGTATATTGTCCCGGCTTTTCCTTGTTGGCGCTGATTATTGAATCCAGAAGTGCGAGCCTCTGTTCTGCGGTAGGCACGTATTTCGGATCGCCTGAAGTGACTCCATCGATCCTGATCTCTTTTGCCGGAGCAGAAGTATCTGTGAGATCATAGATCGTTTCTGCTTTTCTCAGCCGTGACTCCAGTTCGAAGCTCGAGCAGCTCACTGCGCCGTCAAGAGGAAGCCTTATCCCGGCATTGTTCTTCATGGCAATGAACTCTGGCTCATATGACGGATCAAAGGTCACAGGATCTTCTGTTACTTCATAACGGGTCAGATTCAGCGCAGTGCCTGAGTTTACTTTACTGTATATGTAACCTGTCTCATCAGTGAAGTCAATGTCGGCTTCTCCGGCTGTGATTCCGGTTGCTGTGAGGACCGGATCATCTTCAAACGGTACTGCTTCCGAGACAGTGTCGATCACGCCATCCTGAACAATGAGTCTGCCATCTGTAGAGATACCGTATACTTTCTTCATTGCTTTTACGTATGTCTTTATACTGCAGCCGGATCAAGAGCGATATTTCCGCCTATAGCTATGCCGCTGGCTCCGAATACTTTAGGAACGTCGATCTTCAGATCGATAGACGACCCGGCCTGCAGCGAAACTCTGGAGAAGTCATCTCCTGAAATGCCATAGAAGTTATTCGAGTATTTTTCAGGCCAGTACTTTGAGCCAAGATCGATATTCAGCTTTGAATCTGTTTTTCATGTTCATACCATTCCTTTGATAATATACATTATCAAGATATGTTTATATTATATCACCGCAGCCTGTTACGGACATAAGTCTATTTACTTTTTTTATATGCATTTATGGTATACTAGACACATGAAAAGAGTGACGATAGGAATGCTTGCGCCGGTGGACTCCGGAAAGACGACACTGACGGAGGCGATCCTCTACAAGACAGGGACGATAAGGACCTATGGCAGGGTAGATCACGGAGACGCTTACCTCGATACTGACAGTATAGAAAAGGAACGGGGGATCACGATCTTCTCCAAGCAGGCGCTCTGTACGTGGGACGGCGTGGAAGCCGCGATACTCGACACCCCGGGGCATGTCGATTTTGCCGCCGAGATGGAGAGAACTCTTTCTGTGCTCGATTACGCAGTGCTCATCATAAGCGCAAGCGACGGCGTGAGGCCGCACACTAAGACGCTGTGGAATCTTTTAAGGAAGCATAGTGTGCCTGCCTTTATCTTCGTCAACAAAATGGATCTGTCTGTTCATAAAAGAGATGAGATACAGGAACTTCTGAAGGAAAAGCTGTCAGAGAAGTGTGTGGACTTCACATTCAGCGCTGTAGAAGGCGTGAATGTAACAGACAGCGAAGCATTTCGCGACGACATTTCCCTCGTGAGTGAGAAAGTCTGTGAAGCGATCCTTTCAGGCGCGGACACGAAGCTGGATACAGTTTTATCTGAAGAGATAAAAGACCGGGAGATATTCCCTGTGTATTATGGATCTGCCCTGAAGTTCGAAGGCGTCGGGGCATTCCTCTCAGGACTCGCGAAGTACATGGTCTCGTATCCTGTGATAAACAATATGGATGCAGCTGAACCGTCTGGAAAAGTGTTCAAGGTCGCATACGACGGCTCTGACCGCGTTACATACATCAAAGTCACTTCCGGGATCCTGAAGCCGAGATCAATGATCCGGCTGAATCACAGAAGCGGCGGAAGCACAGACGAGAAGATACAGGAGATAAGGTTCTATTCCGGGGATAAATACAGGCAGGGAGATTCCGCAGAGCCCGGACAGATAGCGGGTATGACAGGACTTCAGGACGCGGTGCCGGGGGATTCTGCC
>CAYMBU010000076.1:0-7608 GCA_964388765.1 uncultured Eubacterium sp. | reverse complement strand
ACTGTGATGGCGTATGAAAGCTCGTCTCCGCCTGCTCCGCCCATCGCTGTCGGGAATGGGATGCCCATCATGCCATAGCGTGCCATCTTCTCGACTGTCTCCTGAGGGAATCTGTGTTCCTTGTCAACGTCTGCTGCGATAGGCTCGACTTCTGTTTCGGCAAACTCTCTTACCATCTTTCTTACGAATTCCTGTTCCTTCGAAAGTTTGAAGTCCATGTAAATGCCTCCTTAAATATAATACGGTCTTAGCGGTACATCACTTGTCGGCGCTGCCGGTCATTCCCGGGGCGCACCTGTCAGTCTCCTGGCGACGCCCGGCTGGCAGCCTTTGGTGAGCACCGCGAGAGATGATTAACCGCTTGAATCAAGTGCCTGCCTGCACAAAAATGTCACAAGTATGCACTATAAAAATTAAAACACTTTCACGTTGATTTTGCAAGTATTTACATACGTAAAACCATTAAAAAGCCACAGAAAACGCTTCTCCGTCTCCTGTGGCAGAAAGTGTGCTTTTCGGAACCGTCCCCGAAAACACATTATTTCACTTTGACATTCTTTCCGGGCGACCAGGAAGAGTAATAGCGGCGCCCGAACTGGTTCATATAAGTTCTCACCCTGAAACAGTAAGTCTTCCCGGATCTCATGGTTTTTATCGTTGCAGAAACCTTTTTATAGCCTTTCACAGTTTTATACTGCTTGTTTTTCTTTCCCTTTTCCCAGTATTGGATCTCATATCCGCTGATCCGTGAAGTTTTCATTTTTCCGGACTGCCTGAGCCAGGAAATTCCGGCCGCTCCTTTAGAATCCGACTTAACTTTTTTTATGCTGGTGCCTTTTGGATAAATGATAAAGTTGACCCACATGTAATGGTAATAGTCACCTTTACCTTCAATTCTGCATCTCGCCGTTCCGCTTTGGATATTTCGGCGGTACTCTACGGTGAAGTCCTTTCCTTCCTCGAGTTTCCTGTCATGCATATACAGGACCGGGACCGGCTTCAATTCTCTTCCTGTATATTTCCGGACGGCAATGAACGACCCGACTCCTCTAAAATGCTGTTTTGTGAACGGGTAGCTTTCATCAATGTCAATATACCTGACTGCCGCGCCTCTCAGGGAGATCTTCTGCCCGAGAAGCCTGTACCCGCGTCTGTTGCAGAAATCCGCGACTTCACAATCCCGCGGAGCATCTACTTCCAGCAGCCATGGATCACAGCCCTCAAACACATCAGCCGGCTCTTCCCCGGTATGATATCCGTTATCATACTCCAGAAAGGCATCTTTATTGAGATGAACCAGCTTCAGTTTCGGATCACCGCCCAATGATGATTTATTCAGCGTTTTAACAGTATCTGCCAGAAAAACTTCCTCCAGATTACTGTAGCCATAAAATGTACAGCGGCCAAGCCCTGTTATACCTTCGCCGACCCTGATACATTTGATATCTTCTCTCTTGATGTTATCATTCAGCCACGGGACATCCGCACTGCCTTCTCCATCGTAATAATCCATGAAAACAGATCTCTCAGGATCTGCCGGATCTATCACAAGCAGCTGCGTATCTTCTGTATAAGTCCATTTAACAGATCCGTCTGTTCCGCTCGTATCGCCATACGAATACTGCGCTGAAAAAAGGAGTAAACATAGTACAGTAAAAAAGATAACAGCGGATAAACGAGCTGATACTGCACTTTTTATCATAATCATACAAATCCCTCTTTACAATTATCATCCGATGCCTGTTTTGTATAACTATGATAAACCGCTATCATTAATACATTATTAATTCTACGGCTCTATTTCCACGATCTCTTCTGAAGCCACAGCGTCAGCCACGAGTTTCTCCACATCCAGTCTGGATTCCGACTCTTCTATCCTGTCAAGCCTCGGCTTTGTCGTAGGATGCTTTGGAAGGAATACCGTGCAGCAGTCTTCATATGGCTCTATGGAAGTCTCATATGTGCCGATCTCCTTCGCCTTGTCCATTATCTCTATCTTGTCCATCCCGATAAGCGGACGCAGGACAGGCATGGTCACGCACGCGTCTGTGACCACCAGCGCTTCCGCAGTCTGGCTCGCCACCTGCCCGAGATCCTCTCCCGTGATCAGCATCATGCATTTGTTCCTGACCGCGATCTTCTCCGCGATGCGCATCATGAACCGCCTTACGAGTATCGTAGTCTCCTCTTCAGGACAGTTCTTTACGATCTCTTCCTGTACCGGAAGAAGGTTCACGATGTGCATCCTGATCCTTCCGGCGTAGGAAGCCACGATTCCGCAGAGCCTCTCGACTTTCTCCTTGGCGCGGTCGCTCGTGTACGGGTATGAATGAAAATGCATAGCCTCTATGACCATGCCTCTCTTTGCCATCATCCACGCGGCTACAGGGCTGTCGATCCCTCCTGAAAACAGGACCAGGCCTTTGCCGTTAGTCCCGAGAGGAAGCCCGCCCATGCCGTCGATCTTCTGGTCGTAGATATAAGTCTCGTCTTCCCTGAGGTCGACGAACAGCTTGCAGTCAGGGTCATGGACGTCAACTTTCAGCACTTTGCAGCCGATCAGCACCTTGGCGCCTATGATCCTCGCGATGTCAGGAGACTCCACAGGGAAATTCTTGTCTGCGCGCTTGGCGTATACCTTGAACGTCTTTATGCCCTTCTTCTCGATCAGGCCTTTCATGAACTTCACTGCTTCCTCGCCGATCTTATCGAGGTCGCTCTCCGCCTCTACGGCAGGACTGACTGACGCCACTCCGAAAACTTTCGAAACACGCCTTATGATCTCGTCTTCCGGTATGTCCTTAGGGCTCCTTATATAGATAAGGCCCTGATGGCGCTTTACTTCCACGCCTTTCTTCTGCCCTTCTTCATTCTTTGCCGCTCTGGAGCTTGCAAGCCCGAGATCGGCCAGGCTGTTCCTTACACGGTCAGCCAGCTTCTTCTCAAAATACGGCTTGTTCATGCCTTTAAGCGCGACTTCGCCGCACCTTACTATGTAAATATTCTTTTCATTCATTACCGCTCCTTATCTGAAACTGCCGAGCCTGCGGAAGTTCTTCACCGCGTTCTCCACCCTGTCCAGCACATAGTCCATCTCCTCCACAGTATTGTATCTGCAGAAGCTGAACCTTATCGCCGCCTCTATCTCCTTCGGAGTCCTGCCAAGCTCAGAGAGCACGTAGCTGAGTCCCTTTTTGTTGGACGAGCACGCCGACCCTGTGGATACGAATATCCCGTCCTGCTCGAGCGTATGCAGTATGACTTCGCCTCTTGTACAAAGGAATGATACGTTTATGACATACGGGAGACCAACGTCCGGTCTATTGATGCGCACGTCAGGTATACTGTCTCTGATGCCTGCGAGAAGATAATTTCTTGCCTCTGACACTCTTTTGTACGACTCTTCTCTGCATGAGGCCGCAAGCCCGCATGCCTTGCCGAATCCCGCGATCCCCGGCACGTTCTCAGTGCCTGACCTGCGGTTCTTCTCCTGGCCTCCTCCGACTATGAACGGCGGAAGCTCTGATCCCTTTTTCTGGTAGAGCGCGCCAACGCCTTTAGGGCCGTGGATCTTGTGGCTGCTCACAGTTATGAAGTCGACTCCCTCGCCCTTCATTCTGGAGGTAAACGGCGCCATGTCCATTTTCCCATACGCCTGAACAGCGTCGGTATGCATCAGCGCTCCGTGCGAGTGCGCGATCTCTGTGATCTCCTGCACCGGCATGACAGCGCCTGTCTCGTTGTTTACGGTCATGACAGAGACAAGTATCGTATCGCCGTTTACGGCGTCTCTCAGCTCGTCCATGTCGACTTTCCCATCGCTTCCGGTCCCGATCTTCACTACATCAAAACCATCATGCGCGAGCTTTGCCGCGCTTTCCATCACAGCCGGATGCTCTACCGCAGAGATGACGATCCTGTTCCCGTTGTGTTTTTTTGCGCGCGCGGCTTCAAGCAGGACAGTATTGTCGCCTTCGGTACCACCCGAGTTGAACGTGATCTCTGAAGGATCTGCGCCTATCGAACCTGCAAATTCCTTACGCGCCGCCTCGACAAGCTTCTCCGCGCCGAATCCGATACTGTGCAGCGAAGACGGGTTCCCGAAGTCATTCTTCGAGATCTCATAGATGAGCTCAGTTACCTCATCCGCCTGTCTTGTTGTTGAACTGTTGTCCAGATAAACCATTTCCATATCTGTATATTTTCTTTCATTAAAACTCCCCGGATGAACCGGGGAGCTCAGCTTCTATAGATTTAACTTTACTTGGCGTAGTCCACAGCTTTGGTCTCGCGGACCACGTTGACCTTGATCTGTCCCGGATAATCAAGCTCATTCTCGATCCTCTTGGAAACGTCTCTCGCGAGAAGAGCCATATCATCATCCTTGACGTCTTCCGGATTAACGATGATCCTGATCTCACGTCCGGCCCGGATAGCATATGAGTTCTCAACGCCTTCTGTCGAGTTAGCTATCTCTTCAAGCTGCTCCAGCCTCTTAATGTATACGTCCAGAGTCTCACGTCTCGCGCCCGGCCTTGCTGCTGACAGTGCGTCCGCCGCGGCGATGAGGACAGCTTCTGCCGTCTTGGCTTCATAGTCTCCGTGATGAGCAGCCATAGCATCGATCACAGCCTGTGACTCCTTGTACTTCTTCAGTACCTGGATACCGATATCTACATGAGTTCCCTCATATTCATGGTCGAGGGCTTTGCCGATATCATGCAGGAGTCCGGCTCTCTTGGCAAGCTTGACGTCGAGTCCCAGCTCACCCGCCATAAGGCCTGCGAGATGAGATACCTCGATGGAATGCTTGAGTACATTCTGTCCGTATGAAGTTCTGTAATGAAGTCTTCCGAGGAGCTTCACCAGCTCAGGATGCAGGTTGTGGATATCTGTCTCGAATGTGGCCTGCTCTCCTTCTTCCTTGATGACTCTCGCGACTTCCTTACGAGCCTTGTCTACCATCTCCTCGATCTTGGCAGGATGGATACGGCCGTCTACGATCAGCTTCTCCAGCGCGATCCTTGCGATCTCACGTCTTACAGGGTCGAATCCTGAAATGATGACTGCTTCAGGCGTATCGTCGATGATCAGATCTACTCCTGTCATGGTCTCGATCGATCTGATGTTTCTGCCTTCACGTCCAATGATCCTTCCCTTCATGTCGTCGTTAGGCAGGTTCACGACTGAAAGCGTTGTCTCTGACACATGGTCTGCCGCACATCTCTGAATGGCGCCTGTGATTATTTCCTTGGCTCTCTTGTCCGCTTCCTCATGCGCTTCAGTCTCGATCTGCTTGATCATCTGTGAAGCATCATGTCTTACGTCTTTCTCGATCTCCTGAAGCAGAAGCTCTTTCGCCTGCTCCGCGGTATATCCGGAGATCTTCTCCAGCTCGGCCACACGCTTCTCGATCAGATCGTCTATCTCGGATCTCTTCTCATCGATCTGGTGTTCCTTCTGGATTATTCTTTCTTCTTTTCTTTCGATCGATTCAAGTTTTCTGTCGACGGATTCCTCTTTCTGGAGAAGTCTCTTCTCCTGGCGCTGTACCTCGTTGCGCCTCTCGCGGACTTCCTTCTCGACGTCGCTCCTCATCTTGTGAGCTTCTTCCTTCGCCTCGATCTCGATTTCCTTCCTTATCGTTTCTGATTTACTCTCTGCGTCCAGTATCAGGTTCTTTGCCTGCTGCTCGGCGCTGCCTATGGCCTTCTCTGCAGAACTTTTTCTTACTACATATCCGGCCACGAACGCAACGATCGCCACGATAACTCCAATCAAAACTGAAGCCATCGGGTTTGGCCCCATTGTCATGTAACACCTCCATTTCGACTAGTTGTTTATCTTCAGTTGCCTTATTGATCAGTCCCTGGAGCATCAAAACCCTCCGGGGATCACATTTCTGAATCGAAACATCTATATAAAAATATAATTTAACACTATATTATATGTTCTTTTTGCGTTCAATGTCAATGAAAAAGGAAAAGGACGGCGCCTGTTTCAGCATTTCTGCCCGGCAGGCGGCCGTCCTTATTTTATTCATCTTTTTACAGCAGTCCGGCTATCGTGTCAAAATTCTTCCGGATATATGTCCCTTTTTTCATATATGCAGGCACTCCCAGGTTCGCAGAGGCCTGGAATACCCTGTCCTCCTGGATCACGCCCGAAATACCCGGACGAATCATTGCGTTTATCTCTCTGAGCCGCGGAACGACCTTCTCATTCATGAACTCCGGAACCAGTCTGTTGATCAGCACAGTCTGTTTCTCCGAGCCAAGCGCCTTCAGCCTTCTGTCAAACGCGTCTGTATTCCTTATGGACGCATAGTCGGCGGTGCTCACGAGTATCACTCCGTCAGCGGTCTCCGCCAGGTCTGCGGTCATCTTGCCTGCTCCGGATGGCATGTCCACGATCACATAATCGAATTTTCCCTTCAACGTCAGAAGAAGAGCATGCAGCCTGCTCAGGCTGACTCCTTCTTCGTGCTCGGGCGCAGCCGCGAGCAGATACAGGCTGCTGAACCTGTCATCCTTCACCAGCGCCTGGTCCAGGGTGCATACTCCTCTGATGACGTCGCTCGAATCATATACTACGTCGTTCTCCTTGCCCAGGAACAGATCCAGGTTCCTGAATCCTATGCACATGTCTGCAGCAACGACACTGGCCCCCTTCTCCGCAAGTGCTGCGGCAAGGTTCACTGCGACAGTGGTCTTGCCCGTTCCGCCTTTGCCGGATGTCACGATATACAACCTGCCCATTTACAAATCCTCACTTTATTATATCCAAAGCTCTCAGGCTTTCATATTTCCCGTCTCCTATGATGACGTGGTCCAGGACTTTGATCCCGAGTATGTCGCCGCCCTCGACCAGCCTCTCGGTCGTGGCGAGATCCTCCTCGCTCGGCGTAGGGTCACCGCTCGGATGATTATGTACGAATATCACGCCGTACGCGCCCTTCTTCACCGCCCGCGTGAACACCTCCCGCGGATGGACCAGCGTCCTGGTAAGCTCGCCGACCGATACGTTGTCAACAGACACGATCTCGCTTCTCGTATTGACCAGGACCGACTTGAAATACTCTTTCTTCTCATATCTCAGGTTCTCCATGAACATATCCGCTATCGCGTCCGGGTCGTCGGCAACATATCTCACCGGCTTCCTGCTTGCGGAGATCCTTTTTCCCAGCTCTACCGCCGCCATCAGCGTACAGGCCTTCCCCGGACCGATCCCTTTGATCCCGAGAAGATCGTCTGTGTCGAACGTACCCATGCTGAACAGCCCTTCGTCGCAGATCGCGAGAACATCTTCAGCAAGGCTGACCGACGACGTATTCTGCCTTCCGGTCCTTAATATCAGAGCTATCAGCTCCGCGTCGGAAAGTGCTTCAACTCCGTTTCTGAGCGCCTTCTCCTGAGGCCGCTCCTCTTCAGGCAATGATTTGATAAGCATATACACCTCCATGCTTCTATCACGCCTGACACCCGGCAATCAAAATCAGCGTTTTAATTATAGCAGAGTACCACATGGCGGACAACATGAAAACAGACGCAAAAAAAGAAAAGCCGGCATATATTGAACTGGTAAGATGAAAGTAGACATGTAAAAAAA
>CAYMBU010000075.1:0-7727 GCA_964388765.1 uncultured Eubacterium sp. | reverse complement strand
GTCCTGGTCTCCAGCGTGAACAGAGGCTTGCCGGTTTTCCTGAGCATGGAGCACATGTCAGGAGCAGGCTCAAAGACACGCTCCATGTACAGCCCGTCTCTTTTGTTCACTATGTCATACAGAATCTGCAGCCCGAGATATGACATTCCGATCTCATAAAGATCCGGGAACGCAAAGGCCATACGTAGTCTGACCTCTGATAGATCTTTTATGACTTCATTTATCTCTCCGCCGATATAACGCGCCGGTTTTTCGACGCGCTTCAGTATCGAATCGATACCGGGTGAAAGAAGCTCGTCAAAGCTTACTCCAATGATCTTTTCTATTCCATGTATATATTCTCTTACTTTCTCTTTCCAGTAAAGCAGACGCTCTCTTCTTTCATTGTCTTCAGGATACTTGTTTATCAGATACTCTACTCTGTCGTCTATGCCGGCATACTCATGTTCTTTTACGATCCTGTCTGAAAGACAGACTATGTCGTGTTCTGTGATGACAGGAAGATCGTTGAATACATAGGACATGTGATCACATACTATAGCGGCCTCATCGTTATATCCTAGTGATCTCAGGAGTTCCCCGGCTCTGACGTCATGCTCTTCCTCAGTCCTGAGGACATCATGTATAAGGGCGGATACGCGAATAAGGTCAGTATCCAGGTCATATCCGCTGTCATTCAGTCTGCATGCAATCAGATAAGCACATCTGGACACTTCAATACAGTGAGCAGTAACGCGGTCAGGCGTCCCATACTCACTGAACATTTTGTAGCATTCTTCTTCTGTCAGCTTCGCTTTACTCATTAAAACTCTTCTATGTATTCCATTTCGTAATTATATATTGAAACAGTGTCGCCCTCTTTGAGCCCCATTTCCTTCATTTTCTCTATCGCGCCGCTTTTCTCTATGTATTTATAGAGATATCTCAGGCTTGTCGTATCGTTGAAGTTGGTGGAATCAAAGATCTTATGAAGCTGTGTGCCGGAAAGGAAGAACACGCCGTTCTTCTTCTCTACGTTCACAACGCGGTAATCCTTGTCGATGTCGTCCTTCTCAAAGTCGAACCATTCTACGCCTTCATATTCATCCACTTCATTTTCACGGACTTCATTAAGTTTCGCAAGCGCAGCATAAAGAAGTTCTGATACGCCCTTTTTGGCAGGTGCCGATACCGGATATACTTTATATCCTCTGGCATTGATGTATTCCTTGAATTCATCATATATAGTGCTGTCCGGCGGAATGAGATCTGTTTTGTTCGCGCAGACTATCATTGGCTTCTTTAGCATCTTAGGACTGTACTCTCCAAGCTCTTTCATGATCTTTTCAAAGTCATCCTTAGGATCTCTTCCTTCGGATCCTGAAACGTCGACAACATGGATAAGGACCCTTGTCCTTTCGATATGTTTGAGGAAATCCAGTCCAAGACCCTGACCGTTGTGTGCGCCCTCTATGATCCCGGCTATGTCAGCCATAAGGAACTCTGTGTCTGATATTTCTACTACGCCAAGGTTCGGTTCTATCGTTGTGAAATGATAGTTATCTATCTTTGGCTTTGCGTTGGTGGACACTGAAAGAAGGCTGGACTTGCCAACATTTGGAAATCCTACAAGACCTACGTCAGCGATCATCTTAAGCTCAAGTATCACAAAACGCTCTTTAGCAAAATCTCCGGCTTCAGCAAAATCAGGAGCCTGCCTTACAGAGCTCTTGTAATGAACGTTGCCTTTTCCGCCCTTTCCGCCTTTGGCCGCTGTGACAGTCTGTCCGTCAGCTATAAGGTCAGCCATCAGCAGGCCTGTTTCCTCATCGATTATCATAGTGCCTACAGGTACGTCGATGATAAGATCATCGCCGTTCTTTCCGAAGCACTTCTTCCGCATGCCATCCTGACCGTCTTCTGCCTTGAATTTTTTGCGGTATTTAAAATCCATCAGTGTGGTAAGGTTTCTGTTTGCACGGAAAATAACGTCGCCGCCCTTTCCGCCGTCTCCACCATCTGGACCTCCTTCAGGAACAAATGGCTCGTGTCTGAATGTAACAGCGCCGTTTCCGCCTTTACCGGATACTATTTTGATTCTTGCTCTGTCTACTAACATAAATAATTTCTTTCGTTAAAGTAAAAAACAGGCCCCTATCACTAGGGGCCTTCGTCTCGTTAAGCTTCAACAGGATAAACGCTTACCTGTTTTCTTGTCTTGTCTTTTCTCTCGTATTTAACGGAACCGTCGATCTTGGCGAACAGTGTGTCATCTCCGCCGATGCCTACGTTGTTACCAGGATGAAGCTTGGTGCCTCTCTGACGTACTATGATAGTTCCGGCTGATACGAACTGTCCATCTCCGCATTTAACGCCGAGACGCTTGGACTCAGACTCACGGCCGTTCTTGGAACTTCCTACTCCCTTTTTACTTGACATGGATAATACCTCCTCAGTTTATATCAGCTATTCTGCGTTATTGATCGCTTCAATGATTTCAGCCTTCTTGGCTTTAGGATCAACTTCAATACCGTGATCCTTAGCATACTCAAGAAGCTCGTCCTTCTTCATGGAAGCTGATACTCCGGCTTCTGCAACAGGCTCTTCCTTTGCAGCCGGAGCAGCTTTCTCAGCTGCAGCGCCGATAGCCTTGATCTCTACCATCGTGTATGGCTGTCTGTGTCCCTGCTTGGACTTGCTGTCCTTCTTAGGCTTGTACTTGAATACGATAACTTTCTTTCCTTTGCCGTTCTCAACGACTTCACCTGTAACGGAAGTACCTTCCAGATAAGGTGTTCCTGCTTTCAGACCATTGTCATCGCTAACTGCGAGGACTTTGTCGAAAGTAACTGTTTCTCCGGCTTCAGCACCGAGCTTCTCTACGGAGACCATGTCTCCCTGCTCTACCTTTTACTGTTTTCCGCCGGTCTCGATGATTGAATACATAAAAATTATTCCTCCTCTAACCAGTCTCGCCTCTCCAGGTAAGCCTAATTGCTTTTCAAAACCCGTTGCGTGCGGTCTAACTCGTAAATATTATCATGTTTGTCTAAGAATGTCAAATGATAAATCACTCATATTCAAGATTAAATATGATTTCTGTATCAGTTCCCTTAAAACCAGTAAATGGCGTTTGTAAAGATTCTAGAGAGGCCTCAACACCTAGCTGTATTTTATCATTTTGATTCACAAGACTTATTGGTGATTTAAATTTATATGTATAACAATAGTTACCCTGTTGAGATAGCAGATTCTTCAGTCCGGTACATTCGTACGTGTTAGATTTTGTTTCTGTTAATGTATTCATAACTTTATAAATATCATAGAAAGTCTTATATGACATAGATGGCAGAGAAGTAGCTATTTTTACAGATGAAATACCTATATCAAGCAGATCAGAAACATTATTGCTCTTCTTATGTCCGACTCCATAAACTGAATATGTTCCGAAGTACAGATTGCCGCTATAATGTCCGGGATTTTTCATTGTAACATTAAAGCCTGGGATAATTGTATCTTTATAAGATGAGTTTATTCTACTTATTAGAGCTACATAGTCTTCTGCAGAAGTTGGTTCTATCCCAAAATCATTTGCATCGTAACAACAGAAACTGACCTGATCTATGCGTGTGCATTGTAAATCAAAGTTGTTCTTGTTTTTAGTCAACTGTCCGTTCATCTTATAAATATTCTGATAAAAACATTCTGTGTATATATTATTGGATTGTTCCGGATAATATGAAAATCCCAGATTTTTAACAAGGAAATTAGCACTGTCTCCAGAACTGCCGTCAGCAGAGTTGTAACCAGTGTTAAATGTATCGTTAATCAGTGTATTAAACCAGTTCGGTACATTACTGTTGTCTTTACTATAGAAAAATGAAACAGGAATCAATACAGCTTTGCGGCCTTTTGTGAATTTATATTGCCAGAAGCCATCTACCATTTCAGCAGAAATCGTACCTGTCTTAAGAGCATTAAAAACAGTATCGACATTCGATCTATTAACATCGCCTACTGAAGTTATTGATATTCTGTCTATCCATTTTGCGTATACAACGATGTTTTTATGTGTACCTTTCTTTATTTTTGTAATTGATGACTTGTATTTATTATCTGTATACCATCCACCGAAATCATATCCGCTTTTCTTCGCTGCGTGCAATTTGAAAGTATTAGTTTCGACAGTAAATGTTTTTTTATTGTTGGTATTATTTGTACCACCATTCAGTTTGTATGTGATTTTATATTTCTTTGCTGTCCAGTGAGCAAAAAGCGTATGGTTGGCGTTCTTCGCAATTTTACTTTTTGCAGTCACTTTGCTTCCGCCAGATGATTTAGTATACCATCCTTTAAAATTATAGTAATCTCGTTTGGGTGTTGGTAAAGTGCCATATTTACCGTTTTTCTCGACAATTGTCGTTTTTTTGGAAACCGAGCCTTTATTTGGGTTGAATGTTACGGTATATTTCTTTATTTTCTTTTTAGTTGACTTCTTATTTGAAGAAGCAGCAGGAGGATCTGTCTTGACACCGATTCTAAATGTATATGTTTTAGTTCCGCTGGATGTCGTGACTTTTGCTGTTACAACAGCTTTTCCTTTTTTCTGAGGGGTGAAGAACACCATTTTTCCAGACGTTGCAGCTTCGCTGTTTACGAACACAACTTTTATGTTGCTTGACTTTAATGTTATCTTTTTTACGCCCTTCAATCTGTTACCCATCTTTATCACATGTACATACCAGATTTTATTAGTTCTGTATGATTCTTTAAATTTCACATAAGTAAACTGATCGGCGTATACCTGTTCAGCCATGATAAGAATAAGAATAAATGGAATAATAAATGATAAAAAGTGTAAATAGTTGATTTTTCTATTCATGTCGATACCTCCTGAAAATATATATATTATATCATCTGACTTAAGTAAAAACTAGAATAAAAAACTGCAGGAGATATGAATACATTTCCTGCAGTCATTACTGTTTCTGCACGCAGTAACTATTCTATTATCACTCCATCTTCATCTACAGTTACAGCAGGCTCCGTAATATCGGACACTCCTGGGATGTCTGCAGGCGTCTGCGGCTTCTGCTCATCATTTTCCTTAGGCCTGAGTGATTCCATCAACTCGTCTCTGATCTTATACATAAGTTCCGGATTATCTTCCAGATATGCCTTTACAGATTCGCGTCCCTGACCGATACGGTCGCCGTTATAGCTGTACCATGAACCGGACTTCTTTACTATGCCGTTCTCTGCCGCACAGTCCAGAATATCTCCGGAAAGAGAGATGCCTTTTCCATACATGATATCGAATTCAGCCTTCTTGAAAGGTGGAGCGACTTTATTCTTGACTACCTTTACTCTTGTTCTGCTGCCAAGCATATTCTCGCCCTGCTTGATAGTCTCGATCTTCCTTACGTCAAAACGCATTGATGAGTAGAACTTAAGAGCACGGCCTCCTGTAGTCGTCTCAGGATTACCGAACATAACTCCTACTTTCTCTCTGAGCTGATTGATGAAGATCACGCAGGTATTGGTCTTGTTGACTGTACACGTCAGCTTTCTGCGCGCCTGCGACATGAGCCTGGCCTGAAGTCCTACATGTGAGTCGCCCATTTCTCCCTGGATCTCAGCCTTAGGAACAAGAGCTGCAACTGAGTCTATAACGATGACATCGATCGCTCCGCTTGATGCAAGCATATCGCATATTTCCAGTGCCTGTTCTCCTGTATCCGGCTGCGATACCAGAAGGTCCTCTATCTTTACTCCGAGATTCTTGGCATACACAGGATCAAGAGCGTGCTCAGCATCTATAAAGGCTGCTTTCCCTCCGAGCTTCTGACTCTCGGCTATTACATGAAGCGCAAGTGTTGTCTTACCTGATGATTCAGGGCCATAAACTTCTATTATTCTTCCCTTTGGTACGCCGCCCACTCCGGTAGCCATATCCAGGCTTATGGATCCTGTGGATATAGCTTCAACGTTCATGCTGGCGTTATCGCTCATTCTCATGATAGCGCCCTGTCCAAAATGCTTCTCTATCTGTGCAAGAGCAGCGTCAAGAGCTTTCTCTCTTCCGTCTTTCTCATTCTTTACAGTTGTCATAATTACCTCCATAAGAACATATGTTCTATATATATTCTACCCCGGAAACAGGATATGTCAAGTGTAATCTGATCAGAAAAATCGTCTTATGATATTATCAACTTCCCCATAGACTGTCAATATCACATAGGAGGTATCTTCTCGCCTTCTATCATTTTATTGATGATATTGTACATGGCAAGCGTTGCATACTTTCTTATCCACGCACGGCCAAGATCGCTTATGTTCAGCTTTACTATCTTTTTCTTTCCTTTTACGATGCATCCTATATATACCAGGCCAACTGGCTTTCTTTTTGTTCCGCCGCCAGGCCCGGCAAGTCCGGTGACTGAGACACATACGTCGCAGCCAGTTTTATCATGCAGGCCTGTGACCATTTCGTCAGCTACCTGCCTGCTTACTGCTGTATATTTTGCAAGAGTTTTATCTTTAACGCCCAGCTCGTTCATCTTGGCGTTATATGTATATGTTACGAGACCTCTGTCAAAGACTTCAGAAATACCCGGTACTGATGTGAGAAGCGAAGCGAACATACCGCCGGTACATGACTCGCAGCAGGATATGGACATATGCATTTCGATGAGTTTTCTGCCGACAAGCTGGACAAGAGGCTCATCATCTATGGTGTAGACATAATCTTTTTCCCGTTGACATATTATTTCGGTCATCTCATCGACCTTCTGATGGGCGGTCTCAGGGTCTTTATGCTTGGAAGCGACACGTACTGTACATTCGCCCTCTTTTGCATATGTGGCTATCGTGGGATCCGTCTGACTGTCTATCAGATCGATAAGATCTGTTTCTATCACAGATTCTCCTTTTCCAAAGAGTCTTATGACTCTGTAATAGATCTCACCGTCACCTCTCCCTTTAAGGTAATCTTCAACGCCGTTTTCCCACATTGAAGTAAATTCTCTCGGTGGTCCGGGCATGCAGATGATTATTTTCCCGTCTTTTTCAACTGCAAAGCCAGGAGCTGTGCCTGCGCCGTTATAAAAGATATGTGATCCGACAGGGACCATGGCCTGTTTATAATTGTTGTCAGTCAGGACTTTCTGTCTGATCCTGGCATTGTCCTCAAGCTCCTGTCTGGTCCTTTCGTCTTCATAAAGACCGACACCCATGACATCGCAGAATGTCTCTTTGGTAAGATCATCTTCTGTAGGTCCGAGGCCGCCGATCGATATGACAAGGTCACATTCTGAAAAAGCTGTCTTTATAGTGCGCTTGAGCCTTTCGGGATTATCCCCTACCGTATAGCGAAACAGAACATCAATACCGAGTGAGCGTAGTCTCTCAGAGAGATACGCAGCGTTGGTATCAATGATCTGTCCCATAAGAAGCTCAGTGCCTACACTGATTACTGCACACTTCATATATATACCTTTCTGTTTTACTGTCTGAAGACTGTTTTGTTCTTGATGACATATTCAGATCCGGAGTACACAGTCATGACAAGCGATGCATACAGGAAACCAAGAGCCGCATACTGTACGTATGTAACGTATGAAGACGAATCCATAGCCTGTACGGCTCTGTAAAGAATGAGCAGAGGTACCGCAACCATCTGAAGTACTGTTTTGATCTTCCCGCTCATGTCAGCTGCGATGACTATGCCTTCAGACGCTGCTACGGTG
>CAYMBU010000074.1:0-7937 GCA_964388765.1 uncultured Eubacterium sp. | reverse complement strand
CTGGAGCCTAGGAAGCAGGAATCTTGATGATCTCTTCCGGCTTTCTTGGGTTTCTTCCCTGTCTAGCTTTTCTGCTTCTTGTCTCGAAAGTTCCAAATCCAATCAGCTGTACCTTCTCATCATTCTTAAGAGCATCTCCAACTGTCTCAAGAAATGCATTGATCGATGCCTCTGCATCCTTCTTTGTGGAATTAGTTTTCTCTGCAACAGCAGCAACCAGTTCAGCCTTATTCATTATAAAATCCTCCTTAAAAAATATTTTCATCCTGCCTTTAGGGCTAAGCAGGATCATATGCTTTCGATTAGTTTTACCTTATGTATTGTCGCATTTTTCAACGTTTTTGTCAATATGTTTTTATCTTAAATTAGCTAATTAACACATTATTCTCTTATAAATTTCTTTGCTATCTTTGACAGCTTATCTCCGCCAGGAAAATCGGTAAGCTCATCAGGCGTAATGGCTTTGATCGCGAAGACTGACACCACATATACGACCACCGCACAAAGCACAGCCAGAAGTGTCGAGAGCGAGTTGCTGCCCGTAGCCATGACCGCCAGCCTGTAAACTCCCCATGCCGTTACAGACATCAGAGCTGTCGCGGCCGCCGGCTTCACATATGTGTGGATGTAGTCGATGCTTACTCCTGTATACTTTCTGACGTCGAACTCATTCAGAAGCATCGCTGTCAAGTATGCAGTAAGCGTTCCATAGCATGCGCCCATGATATTGATCGAGTGTACCTGAAGAAGCATATATGTGATGATGAACTTTCCTATGCAGCCGATAAACAGATTACGCACCGGTATCATCTGCTTTCCCACCGCCTGAAGAACGCTGGTCGACGCCTGCATATTCGAGGAAAGAATGATACTGAACGCCATTACAGTAAGAAGCGGCGCCGCATCTGCACATTCATCGGGACGTCCAGGATAAAGCAGCATAAGAATCGGAAGTGAAAGTACAGCCATTCCGAGAGCGCACGGCATACCGATTATCATAGTAGTCCTGTAGCCAAGACGTACATGCTCATGCACTTCATCCATGTCGTCAAGTCCGTAAGCCCTCGATACTGCAGGCACCATGCTTACTCCTACAGCCTGTGTCACTATCCATGGAAGAGCTATCAGAGGACTGCAGAATCCAAGAAGTCCAAACATGTAGCCTGACTCCTCAAGAGTCCATCCTGACTGCTGCAGTACTCTCATGATCATGCCTGAATCGATCAGATTCATTATCGGCATCATCTCGCTGCCTATAATAATAGGTATAGCTATAACGAAAAGCGCCTTTGCTATGCTTACCGAATCTTCTTCGGCCTGACTCCCCTGCCCGACTTTCTCGACTATGTCTTTCTTATTCAGCATGTAGATAGCCCATATAACGAGAAGTCCTGCCAGAGCACCGGCAGAAGCGCCAAAAGTAGCTCCTGCAGCAGCGAAAGCCTTCCCTTTCGGCATAAGTATATAAGCCAGCGAAAGACCTGTAACGACTCTGATCAGCTGCTCAGACATCTCCGACACAGCAGTCGGCACCATATTCTGTCTTCCGTTGAAATAACCTCTGAACGACGAGAACAAAGGTACGAAGACAAGTGCGGGTGCTATGGCTCTCAGACCATACGCTGATTTCGGATTCTTTACGAATCCGGCGATAAGGTCCGCGCCGAAGAATGTAGGAATGAATGATAGCACGCCAATAGCAAGCATGACCATCAGCGACACCCTGAAGATCTTATGGGCGTATCTGTATTCATGCTTCGCCATATGTTCTGAGACCATCCTTGAGATGGCTATTGGAAGTCCCGCTGTCGACATGACCACAAGAGCGCTGTAAACTGCATAAGCCACGTTATAATATTGCAGCCCGTTCGCTCCTATCAGGCCTGTCAGCGGAATGCGGAATACCGCTCCCAGAACCTTTGTAAAAAGGCCTGCGGCAGCAAGTACCGCAGCGCCTCTTATGAATTTACCTCTGTTGTCTGAACTTTCTGTCATCCCTGCTCCCGGTTCCAGGCAGTAACATTAAAGTCTGCCGAGGATCTCTTCTGTTGCCTTCTCCGTCTGCTCAATAGCCTGCTCGATATCGATCGTAAGGTATTCGCCATCGCGGTAAAGTACCTTTCCGTCTACCATCGTCATTACGATATCGCTTCCTGCCGCCGAATAAACGATGTTGTTCAGCATTTTATGTACAGGATGCATATTTGGAACATCTGTCCTCATTACGATCAGATCTGCTTTATATCCCTGCTTGAGAAGTCCTGAATCCATACGCCCCTGTGCCAGAGCACCCGCGCGTGTAGCCGCGTAAAGTGCCTGCTGAGGCGTAATAACTGTAGGGTCGTCAGCTCTGACTTTCGAAGTAAGAGCCATAGCCTTGATCTCTTCGAGGAAGTTCAGGCTGTTATTGCTGCATACGCTGTCTGTTCCGATCGCTACGCTTACATCTTCTTTCAGAAGTCTTGCCACATCGCATATACCGCTGGCAAGCTTAAGGTTACTGCACGGGTTGGTAGCAACTGTGACCTTCTTGTCCCTGAGTATCGCATAGTCGTCATCATCAAGCCATACACAGTGAGCAGCTGTTGTAAGAGGATCCAGTATGCCTGAATCCGCAAGATACTGAACAGGACTTCTTCCCTCATGTCTCATCTTGCATTCCAGAGTCTCCTGTTTAGTCTCAGCAACGTGCACCTGCATGTTCAGCCCGAGTTCCTTTGTCAGATCGGCAAGCTTACGTGCGATCGTCTCGCTTGACGTATACTCGGCGTGAAGACTTGCGTCGATCTTGATGCGTCCATTATCAGCACCATTGAATACCTTCGCCGCGACTTTCAGCTCTTCTACCGAAGGATAGTGATCAAAATCCTCACTTCCATCTATTGAAACGATCGCTCTTGAGATATTCGCTTTACAGCCGGAGTCAAGCACTGCCTTCCCCATGTCAGTCATGAAATAGTACATGTCTGATGTGGATACGATACCGAATCTCAGAGACTCAGCCATGCACAGAAGCGTTCCCCAGTACACTGCGTTTCCGTCGAGCTTTGCCTCGAACGGGAATACACGCTTGAATAGCCAGTCCTGAAGCTTCAGGTTCTCGCCGTATCCTCTCATGAGTGCCATAGGCGAATGAGCGTGAGCATTGAAAAAGCCCGGCATAAGCAGCCTTCCCTTTCCATCATATTCCTCACCGTAGTCATGAGGCGGTCTCTTGGTTCCGATGTAGTCGATCTTGCCTTTCTCGACTCCTACATACATGTTTTCCCTGTAATCATAATTCTCGTCAATGATTCCGATTTCTTTAAACAGCATCGGGGCTCTCTCCTTTCAAAAGCATAAGAAGCCTGATCGCTTCATCCAGTTTGTTTTCCGGCTCTGTCCAGATCCGGATATATGGTTTGTTACCACCGTGTATGAACGAACGTGTCCCATATTCGGCGTTTATCATTATTATACTTTCAGCATTTATCCTGCTGAACTGATCAAATGTAAATATCAGATGTTTCTCCTGTTCGTATATCCTCCTGACCGCAAGATCATCAGCAAGTCCTTTGATCCTCGAAACCTTGATCAGGTTCATAGTCTCACGGGGAACATCTCCGAATCTGTCCTTTAACTCTTCTATTATATCAGATTCGTCAGCAAATGTCCTGATAAATGATATTCTCTTATACATATCGAGCTTGACTGTCTCATCTTCGATATACCAGTCAGGTATATTTGCCGATACTTTCAGATCTATCTGTGACTCAGGCTGATCATCCGCTATCTTCTCTCCCTTAAGTTTTCTGACATGCTCGTCTACGAGCTTGCAGTACAGCTCATATCCTATACTCATCATATGGCCGGACTGTTCACTCCCCAGAAGGTTACCTGCACCTCTGAGTTCAAGGTCTCTCATTGCGACTTTGAATCCGCTTCCGAACTCTGTGAATTCTTTTATTGCGCGAAGCCTTTTCTCCGCAAGCTCAGTAAGGACTTTGTCTTTCTCGTACATGAAGTATGCATATGCGATCCTGTTTGACCTGCCTACACGTCCCTTAAGCTGATACAGCTGGGCCAGGCCGAATCTGTCAGAATCCAGAACTATCAGAGTATTCGCATTCTGTATGTCTATGCCGGATTCAATTATCGTCGTCGCTATCAGAACATCAACTTCATGCTCAACAAAGCTCATCATTATCTTTTCCAGAGCATGCTCGTTCATCTGCCCGTGCCCTACCGCGATCTTCACCTCAGGCACAATAGAAGCTATCCTTTTTGCCACTACGCCGATGCCGCGCACCCTGTTGAATACAATGAACACCTGCCCTCCGCGCTCTTTCTCACGCAGAATGGCTTCACGTATCAGCTGGTCGCTCTGTTCCATGACGTAGGTCTGCACCGGGTATCTGTCCTCAGGAGGCTCTGAGATAAGGCTCATGTCACGGATCCCGGAAAGAGACATATTCAGCGTCCTCGGTATCGGGGTGGCCGACAGTGTAAGGACATCAACATTCTCCTTGAGTTCCTTGATTTTTTCCTTGTGAGCGACTCCAAATCGCTGTTCCTCGTCAACGACCAGAAGTCCGAGATCCTTGAACCTTACGTCGTCTGAAAGAAGTCTGTGTGTCCCCACGACTATATCCACCGCGCCTGAAGCCAGGTCTGCGGCGATCCGTTTCAGCTCAGTTTCAGACTTGAATCGCGACATCATCTCTACACGGCAAGGCAGACTTGCAAAACGTTCTTTCAGCGTGTAGTAGTGCTGATTTGCAAGCAGTGTCGTAGGAACAAGTATGGCAGCCTGCTTACTATTAAGTATACATTTGCAGACAGCACGCGCGGCGACCTCTGTTTTGCCGAATCCCACGTCTCCCAGAAGCAGCCTGTCCATTGCTTCAGGCTTCTCCATATCACGCTTTATGTCTTCAGTACATCTCAGCTGATCTTCGGTTTCCACGAACGGGAATCTGTCTTCGAATTCCTTTTGCCATACATCGTCTTTGCTGAACGCGAATCCCTTTTTCATCTTACGCTTTGCATACAGATCGATAAGCTCGTCCGTCATCTCTGCAATAGCGGCTCTGGCTTTTTCTTTGGTCAGCTTCCATTCATTTCCGGAAAGCTTGTTGAGCCTCGGCATAGCGCCGTCAGCTCCTATATATTTCTGTACCAGATCAAAACGCTCAACCGGGACATAGAGCATATCCGTCCCGGCGTATTTTATTTTAAGGTAGTCTTTCTCACGTCCTTCAACTGATAGCTTCTGTATTCCCAGGAATTTACCGATACCTCTGTTCTCATGAACGACATAGTCGCCTTCTGTAAGGTCGGAATAGTCCTGAAGCGGGCTTCCTTCCCGGTGCTTCTTATATTTGGCAGCCTGCTTACGCGACTCGCCGAATATATCACTGTCACTTATAAAGCATATTTTATATTCCGGGAAATCTGCGCCTTGTGTAAGATGTCCTCTGTTGACGGTGACTCCGGAATATATATCTTCGCGCGTGAAAAACTCTTTCAGATTCTTTTCACGCTCTTTCGTACTTGCAGCCACAGTAACTGTATATCCGCGGGATATGTACGATGCCACCTCGTTCTTAAGCACGTCCATCTTCCCGTTGAAGGAAGTCATCTGGCGGCTCTCTACGTTCTTTATCTCCCGGTACTCGTCGATCCCTTCTATTTTTCTGGCAAAAGGCGCCATGATATATACAGGCTGTGCGCCGATCACATTCAGAAGATCGGCTTTCCCTGTCAGGAGAGATTCATCTCCAGGCACCACTTCTCCGCGGTCCAGCATTGACTGAAAATCCTCTGTCAGTTCCTTTTCTCTTGCTTCGAGAAATTCAAATATTCTGGCTGGATCATCTATAATAACTGTTCCGTTCTGCATGTAATCCCAGAGATATTCGGGATCATCATAGAAATACCTGACGTAATTCTCGAGCAGCTGTATATTGGTCATATCCTCTATATAGCTCAGGAGCGTATCACGTCTTTTCTCGAGCGCTCTTACTGCCTCCGCATGGTCTTCAGCCTTCGCCATGCGCTTTATCTGACTGTTATATTCTTTTCTGATGTTGTCGGCAGCTTTTCCGAAAACGTCCCTGTCAGAGATGATCTGCTCACATGGTCCGATCACTACTTCTTTCAGATCCTCTATAGACCGCTGCGTATCAGCGTTGAACGACCTTACCGACTCTATTTCATCTCCGAAAAACTCGATCCTGTATGGATCATCAGCTTCAGGCGTAAATACATCAAGGATATCGCCGCGGAAGCTGCAGCTGCCGCGGTTCTCTACCAGCGGCAGTCTCTCATAGCCAAGCCTTTGGAGTTCCTCCTTCAGCCTGCCCAGATCTGTTGTCTCGCCGCGCCGGAGTACCACGCTTTCGCTTTCAAACACTGCATGAGGCACTGTCTTTTTTATTGCAGCTGAAACAGGAGCAGCTATGACCGCATTATCGTCAGTTCTGAGATAATGCAGAGCGTTCAGCCTGCTCATAAGCTGCTCGTGATCTCTTGCTTCATATCCCAGGAAGAAATGATCCTCATGCGGTACAGTCATCACTTTCCTGCCGGAAAAGTATGAAACATCCTCCGCAAGTTCGCGGGCACGCCCCTCCGATGCGGCTATGATGAGATATTTCCCCTTATTCTTTTTGATTATCTCCGAGATCTCAAATGCTGATCTGCTTTCAGAGACCCCGAAGACAGCACTGATGTTTTCCGACATTCTATTCCTTTGGCCTTATCCCGTTATACCGGTTCATAGCCAGATCTATACCGTTTTCCACATAGCAGCACGCCGCATCCACGGCTGAATCAACGGCGCTCTCCATGATCTTCACTTCATCTTTAGAGAAGCCTCCCAGCACAAAACTGATAAGCTCTCTCTGCTCCATATTCTCCTTGCCCGTTCCGATCCTTATCCTGGGGAATCTGTCAGACCCAAGCAGTCTTATGATAGATCTCATGCCGTTATGAGTACCGGCACTCCCGAAAGGACGTATTCTTATCGTGCCTTCAGGTATATCAAAATCATCATAGATCACAATAAGATCTTTCGGGTCCAGCTTGTAGAAATCCATTATTTCCTTTACAGCAAGGCCACTGTCATTCATATATGTCTCAGGCTTTACAAGAAGTACCTTCTCGGATCCTATCACGCACTCTCCTGTTGTTGATCTGAATCTGCTCTTGCTGATAGAAACACCCATTTTGTCAGCAAGTCTGTCCAGAGTGATAAATCCGATATTATGCCTGGTATTCTCGTATTTTTTCCCCGGGTTTCCCAGCCCGCAAATAACATGCATGTATCAAACTGCCTTTCATATAATTAATTATGCCCGCCCTCTTGTATAAAAGGGCGGGCGTTTTATTCTCTAGTCAAACAGAGCGCTTACAGAGCCGTTTGTATAAACTCTTGTAATAGCCTCCGCGATCAGAGGCGCTACTGAAATGAATGACATCTTATCCAGTCTCTTTTCAGGAGGCAGCGGATGTGTATTCAGAAGTACCAGCTCTGATATCGCTGACTTATCGAGCCTTTCAACCGCAGGTCCGGACAATACTGCATGGGTAGCTCCGGCATATACGGCCCTGGCGCCCATTTCCTTGATCGCATTTGCCGCATTGGTGATAGTACCGGCTGTATCGATCATATCGTCAATGATGATACAGTTCTTGTCCTTGATATCACCGATTATGTTCATGATCTCGCTCTTGTTAGGCTCAGGACGTCTCTTGTCTACTATCGCGATCGGGCAGTCGAGCCTTTCGGCCATGCTTCTTGCTCTGGCGACGCTTCCGTGGTCAGGAGAAACTACACACAGGTTGTCGAGGTTCTTTGATTTGAAGTATTCGGCAAGGAGCGGCATACCTACCAGGTGATCTACCGGGATGTCGAAATAGCCCTGGATCTGGTTGGCGTGAAGATCCATGGTAAT
>CAYMBU010000073.1:0-8010 GCA_964388765.1 uncultured Eubacterium sp. | reverse complement strand
CGGACAAAAAAATTGAAGAACCGATACAAATAGAGGATTTTGATCAGATTTGTACAAAGTCTCATCAGACCCCATCAGGCTGGCATCATGGTCGATATATCGACTCGGTAAAGAAACGCGCTGAAAAGTCAATTCTGACGGTCGACTGTTTTCTAACGGATCATGGGCATTAGCTGAAGTCTTTCATCATACTCTTTAAGTCTGTCTTTGACCTCAGGCTATTCGCCTCGGTGTATATTAATGTAAACTTGGTGTGCGATTGGAGTTGACAATCAATTGACATCCGGATACAATCTAATAGAAGACATCTCAGTAAGACACAGAAGGGGAAATGATATGGAAACTATACTGGACGATAACAGAAGCATGACATTCAGGATGACAGTTACGGCTATGTTTGCGGCAGTCACAGCAGTGGCCTCGTGGATATCAGTACCACTTCCTTTTACTCCGGTACCGATCAATCTGGCTACTCTTGCAGTGACTCTTGCAGGGGCTGTACTGGGATATAAATACGGTACGACATCGGTGCTGATCTATATACTGCTTGGCGCAGCCGGAGTACCGGTTTTTGCAGGCTTCACAGGCGGACTGGGACATATTGCGGGACCGACAGGAGGATATATCGTCGGTTATCTGACTTCTGCGTTCATTACAGGTATCGTATTCAGGATCACATGTAAAGATAAGATAAGGTGGTATTGGGCGGCTGCGGCAGCATTTCTCGGAACAGCAAGCTGCTATATCCTCGGAACGATATGGTTCATGGTGCTTACCGGGAACGGACTTGCCGCATCTCTGTCCATGTGTGTGATACCTTTTATCCCTGGCGATATATTCAAGATAACAGCGTTCGTCCTGATCATTACGGCGCTGGATCCGGTACTGAAACGTTTTGCGGTCAGCCGCTGAAAGATTTACTGTTCTCAGCCGTGAAGTGATGTCGTCAGCATCTCAAAGAATTTTCTGATGAAAATGTTTGTTTCAAAATAATTGGTGCGGCCGTTGCTCTTCAGGATAAGATATCCTGAGCCATAGGAAGGATAGTGCGACAGCTCGTCTAGTACACCGGCAGGATCTGGACCGAGACTGCCGAGTATTTTTTTTACGTCTATTACGAGTGCGTCGCCGTTTACGATCTCTCCTGGGATATCCAGTTCAGTGTTTCCGTCGACGGAGCTGCTCCGCAGGCTGTATGGCTTGTCTTCAGTCGGGAAGGAAATATAATCCAGGGTGTCATGCCGTCTCACAGCTGTAACAGACAACCCTGACCTGCTCACGCTGATCTTCCTGACAATATAGTCACCTGCAGGAAATCCCATTTTGAACATGGCCCGGTGGAAATCGGACTGCTTTATTACAGGAAGTATCCTGTATAGCTGGCAGATATCATCATGGTTGTGCAGCGTTATCGTCTTCTCGAGTGCGTATGAAGGATTGGAAAGGTATTGCTCATAGAGCCTTATGCTCTCTCTTCCGTCTATTCTGTCGCTTCTTGACGGTGTCATCCCCATGAATTTTTCTATACTTTTCTGGGAAAGCGAGCCGGTAAATCTTTTGATGTCTGAATAGCCGCTCACTACTGTGAAAAGGTCAAGGTCATACGGCATTACGGGTTCAATGCCATAATGCTTTGCTCTTGTTCTGGTGAATGGAGTATCAAAGCTCCTGCCGTTGTATGTAAGAATAACGTCGACGTCTTTAAGAGCGTTCAGTGTTGCTTCGATCACGGCTCTCTCATCACCGGGAGACTCTGAGAAGAACTGTCTGGCGGATGCTCGTCCATCTTTCACAGTCAGTAGACCGGTAAGCATTATCCTGTCGTTTCCGGGGAAAAGCCCGGTAGTCTCGATATCATATGAACAGATGGTACAGCCGCTGAAATACGTGCTGAGCGCGCGGCTTTTGAATTCTTCGAGATCAAACTCGTCAAGGAATCTTTTCATTTTACAATGTCTCCAATCTGTATTGATTCTACCACTTAACAGGATGATTTTAAACGCGGCAGGTGAATATAAAAGGGATATAAAACAACAAAGTAGATTGCGGGGTGCAATCTACTCTGTTAAAAGGGGTATTGGGATTAGAGATTAATGAGGTTATCAGGGGGATAACCACAATGCTGATTATATATGATGGTTTGTTATATTGCAATACAAATATTAAAAAAATATTAAAAAATCTTATTGCTTTCTTAAGGAGTTGTATGGAAAAAACAGGGTTGTCGATATATAATATACAGTAAATACAAGTGTAACTACCGGGAGGATAGAAACTGGCATGAGATATGGGTTTATCGGCGTCGGTAAGATGGGAGGCGCCATATTGAAAGGTCTTCTGGATTCGGGGACCATAAGCAGAGAAAAAACATATATCAATGGCAGAGACTTTGAGAAAACGAGAAAACAGGCTTACGACATGAGTATCAGGGCGCTTGAGACCAAGAATGAGCTTGTCAGGTTTTCTGACATAATATTCATAGGGGTCGAGCCTAAGACGTTCCCTGAAGTGATGCCTCTTATCGCTGAAGCGTATACGACGGACAAGATAATCATTTCGATGGCGGCAGGCGTTACGATCGCATCCATAGAGTCGTATCTCGGAAGCGGCGCGAAGATCGTAAGGATAATGCCGAACGCACCTGCAAGAGTGGGAGAGATGATGGCCTCTGTCAGTGTGAACGATAATATCACCGAAGAGGAGCAGAAGATGATACTCGAGCTTCTTTCCGGAATGGGTAAGGCCGCCGCGGTGCCGGAGGATCTGATCAGTGCGGTGATCGGCGTATCCGGGAGCAGTCCTGCTTATACGTATATGTACATCAAAGCCCTTGCTGAAGCTGCGGAAGGATATGGCATGGCTGAAGAGGATGCGCTGGTATTTGCGGCGCAGGCTGTGCTCGGGGCGGCAAAGATCGTTCTGAATGAATGTACTTCAGCAGACGGAGAAGATACAGCAGATTTAGACAGCCTGATAGAAAGTGTCTGCACGCCGGGAGGAACGACTATAGAAGCTGTAAAGTCGCTTAGAG
Source organism: uncultured Eubacterium sp. (assembly GCA_964388765.1). Classification (GTDB taxonomy): domain Bacteria; phylum Bacillota; class Clostridia; order Peptostreptococcales; family Anaerovoracaceae; genus Aminicella. The sequence goes on along the minus strand of CAYMBU010000073.1, from coordinate 4,979 downwards.
AAAGCGGATTTGAAGATATAGTAAGAAAGGGCGCTGCTGCGGCTATAGAGAAATCTCTGGCCATGAGCAGAGAGTCAAAACAGTAACGGTGCTGCGCGGAAGGAGGACGCGATGATTTTCAAGGAAGAAACGCTGGAAAGCGAATATGTGTTTAAAGGCAGGCTGATCAATGTACGAAGAGATAAAGTGACGTCTGTGAACGGGACTTCTATGAGAGAACTTGTCGAGCATCCGGGCGGCGTCGTCATGGTGGCTCTCAAGCCGGACGGAAAAGTAGTTATGGAGAAGCAGTTCAGAAAGCCGATAGAAGGCGTCATGTTCGAGCTTCCGGCCGGAAAGCTCGATGAAGGAGAGAAGCCTGAAGCTGCAGCTGCAAGAGAACTGAAAGAAGAGACGGGATATACCGCGGGAAATATCAGATACCTGACCAGAAGCTACACATCCTGCGGCTATTCAAATGAAGTGCTGTATGCTTATCTCTGTACCGACCTTACGGCAGGGGAGACTGATTTTGATGAGAACGAGGCGCTGGACACTGAAGAACATGATATCGACGAGCTGGTGAACATGGTGATGAGCGGCGAGATAAATGACGCCAAGACGCAGATCGCGCTCATGATAGTGAAGCGTATGATGGATATGGGTGAACTTGAAGGGTATCTGAAGAAATGATTACAGAAGAATTTGTTGATTATCTGAAAAATACAAGGAAGATGTCCGGGAATACGGTAGAAGCGTACAGGCGTGATATCGACGCGTACGCCCGTTTTCTCGCGGAACGTGATAAAGACCTCGACGAGGCAACAAACACCGATGTAGTGGCTTATCTGATGGATCTGAAGGCAGGAGGAAAATCCAAGTCGACTGTCAACAGGACGCTGGCGTCACTGAGGATCTTCTATAAATATATGATGAGCTCAGGGATCGTACGGGAGGACCCGACCGAGGAGATCAAATCTCCTAAGATCGCAAGGAAAGATATAGACTTCCTCAGCTATGAAGATGTTATGAAGCTCCTTGAAGCGCCGGATAATTCGATCAAGGGAAAACGCGACAGGGCTTTGTTCGAAGTACTGTACGCGACCGGCGTAAGAGTCAGTGAGATAATCGAGATGAGACTGAGGGACGTGAATCTTCATATGGGATTCGTATCATGCAGCGGGACGCATGGAAGGGCGAGGATAGTGCCGATGGGAGTACCCGCGCAGAATGCCCTTAAAGATTATCTGGACCACAGCAGGAAAATAATGATGAAAAGCCAGGAGCCTGACGACCCGGACGGGATGCTGTTCGTAAATTATCTCGGTGACCCGATGACAAGGCAGGGGTTCTGGAAGATCTTGAAGCAGTACGCTGATAAAGCGGGTATAGAGGAGAAACTCACGCCGCAGACACTCAGGAATTCATTCGCGATGCACATGGTCCAGAACGGTATCGATATCAAGTCGCTCCAGGAGCTCATGGGTCATGAAGATATAACGGCAACACAGGTTTATTTCGGCGAGACCAGAAACAGGATCAAAGACGTATATGACAGATGCCATCCAAGGGCAAGATAGCATATCTGCGATAAAAAAAGTTCTGAAAAAAATCCTTGCATCGCCTGCATCCGCTGTGTTATACTATTCGGGTATTACGGACGGTCCTCTTGGTGGAATCACCGCACAGGATGCGGATCGAACGGCCACCTATGAACGTGCTGAGGGGAAGGAGGAATACAAGGATGAACGTAATCGACCAGATCACAAAGGAATACATGAAGGAAGACATTCCTGCATTCAACATTGGTGACACTGTAAGAGTGCACATCAAGATCAAGGAAGGAAACCGCGAGAGGATCCAGGTGTTCGAGGGATTCGTGCTCAAGCGCCAGAACGGCGGCATCTCCGAGACTTTCACAGTCAGGAGGATCGCTTCAGGAATCGGTGTTGAGAAGACATTCCCGCTGCATTCACCATGGATAGAGAAGATCGAGGTAGTCAGAAAAGGCCGCGTAAGAAGAGCCAAGCTGAACTACATGCGCGGAAGAACAGGAAAGTCCGCCAAGATCAAAGCTCTCGACGCAAGATAGCATGTTATTTCAGGGGAACCATGAGGTTCCCCGTTTTTCTTATGTAAGGATATGGACAAGATCAACTGGTATCCCGGTCATATGAAGAAGACCCGGGAACTCATACAATCGAATATGAAAATGGTAGACCTGGTGATCGAGGTCATAGATTCACGTATACCGGTCGCAAGCCGCAATCCGGTGATCAGCGACCTTATCGGCAGCAAGCCGGAGATCGTAGTACTGAATAAGAAAGATCTGTCAGATAAAGCTGAGACAGACGCATGGATCAGTAAGCTGACAGCAGGCAATGTGACCGCGATACCGTGCGACTGTGAGAACGGCGCCGGAACTGCGCGCCTTATGGAGGAGCTGGCCAGGGCGAATGAGAAGAGGAATTCAACCAAGAAGTGGGACAGGCCTCTGCGCATGATGATAGTCGGCGTCCCGAACGTCGGCAAGTCATCTCTGATCAACCGCCTGACAAAACGTAAGGCAGCCAAGACGGGCGACAGACCTGGAGTCACAAAAGGAAAGCAGTGGATGACACTGGAGAACGGCATGCAGCTCCTGGATACGCCGGGAATACTGTGGCCTAATATAGAGGACCAGGAACATGGAAGGCATCTTGCTTACTGCGGCGCTATCAAAGATGAGATCTACGATATCTCAGATCTGTGCCTGGAGTTTCTTAAGTTCATGCTTAAGGAACACAGAGCCATGCTGTACGCAAGATACAAGCTTGATCCGCCGGAACCGCCTGAAGAGGCCGATGAGGAAGATTCCATCTGGGGAGAAGACGAAACTGCAGGAACCTGCGGAGACGGCGTGACCCCTGTTTCTGAAGATGGGGAATATACGCCTCTTGGAGCAATGGAGGCTATAGCCAGAAAGCGCGGCTTCATAATGCCGGGTAAGCGTATAGATTATGAGAGATGCGCAAGGACAGTGATGGATGAATTCAGATCAGGGCTGATCGGCAGGATCACACTGGAGCACGCATAGGAGCACGTCATGACAAAGAAGGAACGTGAGCAGATGCTCGCTGAAAAGCTCGAGCAGATGAAACAGTATGAGCGTGAACTCGCAGCAGAGGGAGTAAGCTTCATTGCCGGTGTGGACGAGGTCGGAAGGGGCCCGCTGGCGGGGCCTGTGGTCACGGCCGCGGTTATACTTCCGGAGGATTTTGATGTTCTGGGAGTGGACGACTCGAAGAAGTTGTCTGACAAGAAGAGGCGTGAACTGGATGTCCTGATCAGAGAGAAAGCACTTGCATACGGATATGGCATGCGTGATAATGAGACTATCGACAGGATCAACATCCTGAATGCGACTAAAGAAGCCATGAAAGATGCGATAGACGAAGCGGCGATGATGCTTGAGATAAAGCATAGGGAGAAGCTGCAGCACGTGCTGATAGACGCGGTCAGACTGGATGGGCTGGATCTTCCTGAGACGCCGATAGTAAAAGGCGACCAGAAAAGCATATCTATCGCTGCTGCCTCTATCATCGCTAAAGTCAAGAGAGACGATATGATGATCGCATATGCCTCAAAGTATCCGGGATATGCATTTGAAAAGAATAAAGGGTACGGTACGAGAGAACACTATGAGGGGATCCGGGAACACGGCATAACGCCTGTTCACAGACGGAGCTTCCTTAAAAATGTAATTGATCAGGAGAGTTGATATGGAAATCAAGACCGATATTGAGATCGCTCAGGCTGCTCATATGCTGCCTGTAACTGAGATCGCGGAAAAGGCCGGGATCGATGAGAAGTATCTTGAACAGTACGGCAGGTACAAAGCAAAGATCGACTATGGCATCCTCAAGGATATGGCAGATAAAGAAAACGGCAAGCTGATACTTGTCACAGCTATTTCTCCGACTCCTGCAGGAGAGGGCAAGACCACCACGTCTGTGGGACTTGCTGACGCTCTCTCAAGGATCGGAAAGAACGTTATGGTAGCTCTCCGTGAGCCTTCGCTCGGACCTGTGTTCGGCATCAAAGGCGGAGCGGCAGGCGGTGGATACGCTCAGCTTGTTCCTATGGAGGACATCAACCTGCACTTCACAGGAGACATGCACGCCATCGGAGCTGCGAACAACCTGATCGCCGCAATGCTGGACAACCATATCCAGCAGGGTAATTCCCTTAACATCGACCCTAGACGCATCACATGGAAGAGGGCTGTCGACATGAACGACAGACAGCTGCGCCACATCATCGACGGACTCGGCGGAAAGGCTAACGGAGTTCCGCGTGAGGACGGATTCGAGATCACAGTTGCAAGCGAGATCATGGCGATCCTATGCCTCTCAAAAGACATAAATGATCTGAAAGAAAAGCTCGCGAACATCATCGTGGGATACACATACGATGGAGAGCCTGTAAAGGCCGGAGACTTCCACGCAGAGGGAGCTGCTGCGGCGCTTCTCAAGGACGCGCTCAAGCCGAATCTGGTGCAGACTCTTGAGAACACACCTGCGATCGTACACGGCGGTCCGTTCGCTAATATCGCACATGGCTGCAACTCTGTCATGGCGACGAGGACATGTCTGAAACTTGCTGATTATACGGTTACCGAGGCTGGATTCGGCGCAGATCTCGGCGCAGAGAAATTCGTCGATATCAAATGCAGGAAGGCGGGGCTTACGCCTGATGCGTGTGTCATCGTGGCTACAGTCCGCGCTCTCAAGTATCACGGCGGAGTGCCGAAGAAAGAACTTGGCCCGGAGAACCTTGAGGCACTGGAGAAGGGACTGCCTAATCTGCTGCAGCACGTCGAGAACGTGACACAGGTATTCGGTATCCCTGCGGTAGTTGCTCTGAACAGATTCCCGACTGATACAGAGGCAGAGATAAAGCTCGTCGAAGAGACGTGCAGAGAACTCGGCGTGAACGTCGTGCTCAACGAAGTATGGGCA
>CAYMBU010000072.1:0-8013 GCA_964388765.1 uncultured Eubacterium sp. | reverse complement strand
GACAGAGAGAAGATACTTGAGGCATATAAGGAAGCTGTTGAGCAGAAATACAGGTTCTTCAGCTACGGCGACGCGATGCTCATTAAATAAAGGAGCAGAAATGGCAGCAGTAACATACGAACTTATACATAAAGATAAAGAGTCAGGATCAAGAAGAGGCGTTATACATACACCTCACGGCGATATACAGACTCCTGTTATTATGCCTGTAGGGACGCAGGCAGCTGTAAAATGCATGAGGCCCGAGCAGGTAAAGGAAATGGGAGCAGAAATCATCCTGTCAAATACATATCATCTGCATCTCAGGCCTGGAGACGATCTGATCAAAGACGCAGGAGGACTTCATAAATACATGAACTGGGACCGCGCGATTCTTACGGACAGCGGCGGATTCCAGGTGTTCTCACTGGGCAGGCTCAGAAAGATATCGGAAGACGGCGTATCTTTCCAGAGCCATATCGACGGGTCAAAGCATATGTTCACTCCGGAGAAAGCTATCGAGATCCAGCAGAATCTGGGATCAGATATCATGATGGCTTTTGATGAGTGTGCTCCTTATCCTGCAGAAAAAGAATATATCGAGGATTCGATGCGCCGAACTATGCGGTGGCTTGCGAGATGCAAGGAAGCATGGACGAACAGAGAAACACAGGCACTGTTCGGAATAATGCAGGGAGGCGTATTTAAGGATCTCAGGAGAGAAAGCGCAGAGAAGGTTGTAGAACTCGATCTTCCTGGATACGCTGTCGGAGGTCTGTCTGTAGGTGAGCCTAAGGAGATCATGCTGGACGTGATGGATGACTGTGTTGGACTTCTGCCTGAAGACAAGCCCAGGTATCTGATGGGAGTGGGAACACCGGATTATCTGTTTGAAGCTGTAGAGCGCGGTATAGACATGTGTGACTGCGTAGAACCGACAAGGATAGCAAGACATGGACTTGCAACTACTTCACATGGCCGCATAAACCTGAAAAACGCAAAATATGAGCGTGATTTCACGCCGCTTGACGATGAATGTGACTGCTACACCTGCAGACATTACAGCAAGGCATACATTAGGCACATGATCAAGGCGGGTGAAGCAATGGGGCCGATGCTTCTGTCGAATCACAATCTGCATTTTCTGATCAACATGATGAGAAACATAAGAAAAGCAATAGAAGAAGACAGATTTTCAGAGTATAAAAAGGAGTTCTATGAAAAATATGGTGGATTTGACTAAAACTATCTGTCCGCATAATGACTTCTGCGGTGGATGTACATATCAGGAAGTATCTTATGACGAGCAGCTCAGTATTAAAGAGCAGGAAGTACGGATGCTTTTTCAGACGGGTGGCATAGCCCCGTCTGTTTTTGATTCAATAGAAGGCTGCCCACCGGAAAGCAGATACAGATACCGAGACAAGATGGAGTATACGTTCGGAGATGAGGTAAAAGACGGGCCACTTTGTCTGGGTATGCACAGACCGGGACAGTTCATGGCGATAACGACTGTCGACCAATGCCAGCTGGTAAGAGAAGATTTCAACTCGATACTCAGGTATACTCTGGATTTCTGTAAAGAAAAGGGATATTCAAAGTATCATAAGAGAAAACATAATGGTCTGCTTCGTAATCTGGTGATAAGAGAAGGATTCAGGACAGATGAGATCATAGTGAATATAGTTACATCATCGGACGGGGAATTCGCTGAGAACGAGTGGCTGCAAGGGCTGCATGCATTGCAGTTGGATGGAATGATCGTAGGCATAATGCATACTTTGGATGACGATAAAGCTGATTCGGTAAAGTGTGATGAATTACGTGTTCTGGAGGGAAGAGACTACTATTTCGAAAAGATAATGGGTCTTGATTTCAAAGTGCATGAGTTTTCTTTCTTCCAGACGAACATCGAAGCGGTTGAACGGTTATATACAAAGGCACTCAGCCTGATCGATTCAATAGATGGGAAGAATGTTTTTGACCTGTACTGCGGCACAGGTACGATAAGCCAGGTCGCCGCTAAAAAAGCAAGACATGTCACGGGTGTTGAGATAGTTCCGGAAAGTGTGGACATGGCGAAAGAAAATGCAGCTCTTAATGGACTTGGTAACTGTGACTTTATTTGCGGTGATGTATTTGATGTGCTCGAAAACACCGAGCATGGAAAGAATCTTGAAAAGCCGGATGTCATTATCGTAGACCCGCCGCGAGTCGGGATGACACCTGACGCTGTAAGAAAGATATCCTCATATGGTGTTCCTCAGATAGTGTATATATCCTGTAATCCTAAATCGCTGGTAAAGAATCTTTCACAGTTCACAGACTATGGCTACAGGATCGATTACGTAAAGCCGTTTGACAATTTCCCGATGACGTCGCATGTGGAGTGCGTATCTTTGATCTCTAAAGTTAAAGAATGAGAAGCCATGAATAGAGCAGATAGGCAAATTAATAACGAACGCATTGGAGCGCTGAGTGTATTTCTGGCTTCTATATGTTTCAGTATAGGTGGATTATGCGTCAAGGTCATTCCATGGTCTCCGCTTGCCATAAACGGAGCACGTAATCTGATAGGTGCAGCCGTAATAGGTTTATTCATTATCATCACTCATCATAAGGTAATAATCAACAGACCTGTTATTATCGGAGCCTTGTCGACGATAGGAGTAACGACTTTATTCGCAGTATCAAATAAAATGACTACTGCGGCAAACGCAATTATACTGCAGTATACAGCTCCTGTATTCGTTATGATATTTATGGCCGTGATCTTTCATGTCAGGCCGAAGAAAAGAGATATTATTACCTGCATCTCAGTATTTGCCGGAATATGCCTTTTCTTTATTGATGGTCTTAAGACAGGCAACTTAGCAGGGGATATGATAGCTGTTCTATCGGGAGTCTGTTATGCTGGAGTATTCATGATGAATGCAGCTGACGGTGCTGATCCGGTTTCGTCTTGTTTCCTTGGACAGCTGACTGCAGGAATATTGTTTACACCTCTTTGTATGAAAGAAACTGTATTCACAGTACCGGTAATGGTCACGGTGCTGATCCTGGGTGCTGTACAGGTAGGCCTCGCGTATATATTCCTTACATACGGTATCAGTAGGATCGATCCGGTGGCAGGAGTTCTGATCACCAGTATGGAGCCTATACTGAATCCTGTATGGGTAGCATTGTTTTATGGTGAAATGATATCTCCGCTGTCGGCGGTGGGGGCAGTCATTGTATTCGGTGCAGTCATCATTTATAACATCAGTCGGGCCAGAGAATCTTCATAACAGTAATAACTGATATCGACACTAAAAAACCGTATCCTGTCACAAAGGCAGAATACGGTTTTGGTGTTGATAATTACATTCAACAGGTTATCTGAACCTTCTGATATAAGTCCATTTCTTGTATCCGATATTACTGATTCTTATCCCTGATTTACGTGCGGATATGATCTTTCCATTACCCATGTAAATGGCAGGGTGTGGTCCATAGAATACAACGTCTCCGGCCCTGGCATTCTTATATGATACTACCTTACCATAGCGATAAAGTTTCCATCTGTTTCCCGGAACTGTAATGCCGAACTTCTTGTATAGAGCCCTTATAAATCCGACACAGTCAATACCGTTCGTAAGACTCATACCTCCGACGCGGTAAGGGTTGCCGAGGAATTTCTTCGCATATGCGACAAGATCTCTTCCAAGAAAAACGTTACCGTAGTTTTTGATCGTGTTTTTTATGACCTTGGCTTTATAAGTTTTGTAATTTGATGTTTTTAAGTTCTTAGGTGTATTTTTGCGTCCTGTATATACGATAGTGTATTTGCCTTTCTTTACTGTCTTTGTGGCTTTCTTCTTCCAGGACGATTTCTTTCCGTTTGTATTTGTCTGCTCCAGTTTGATTCTTTCAAGTCCGTTGGTGCCCTTGGAAGCTACCTTGAATTCAAAATCATACATATTGCTTTTATACTTGAATTTAACACGCTTAGGCAGTTTTTTGAACTTGTATCTGACATATGATACCTTAACGGTTATCGGGGATTGCTTTGATTTGATGAGCTTCTTCAGATTGCTTACTGTCTTCTTATGGGTAAGAACTGTGCTTCCGGATCTCAGAAGTCCCTGATTTACTTTCTTATAGCTGATTTTTTCTTTGATGACCTGACTTGTCTTTTTATATCCGTCCGGAACGAGAGAATCAACAGCTTCCTTGAGTGCAAGTTTTCCTTCATCTTTACTGTTGAAGACGATCTCTGTACTTTCGGTCGTAAGAACTTCTTTATCGTCAGCCATAAGGACATATACAGACGGCTGTTCTTCCTGCTCCACCGGCTGCTCATCAGGCGCGGTGTCCTGCTCACCTTCAGCAAAGACAGCGCCGGTTCCTGTAACAAGCAGTGCCAATATGATGCAGAGTAATATTTTAATGGTTGATTTTATATGTGTTTCCATATTTCTCTCACTTTCTGTAGTATGTTTTTCTTAACTATATTTAAGATTATACTACATGTGTAACACATAATCAACTCTGTTGATTTTATTATCATATGAGTATACACTTTTAATTAGTATATATTTATTTACAGGTATTCTATAAACCGGAAGGAGAAAGGCTTAATGAAACTGATCGACAAGTTTAAACTCGTCCTTCCACTTCTGTTATATGGAGTGTTTTATATCGGTGCGTTTGCCTTGCTAGAAAGGATCAACAGGTCCTGGTATCTGACGCCGGAGCTGAAGATCGACAGCCTGATACCTTTTGTGCCGGTATTTGTCATACCGTATTTTCTGTGGTTTGCGCTGATTCCGATAATGTGTACATATCTTCTGTTCCATGACGAGAGAGAATTCGTCAAGACCAGACTTATGCTTATTACCGGGATGAGTGTTTTTCTTTTATTTTCTGCAGTGCTTCCGACAAAGCTTGATCTCAGGCCGGACGTTTATCCGACCGAAGGACTGATCGGATTCCTCTTTGCCAGACTGTATTCTGCAGATACTCCTACTAATGTGTTTCCAAGCATTCATGTATATAACACATGCGTTATATGGTGGTCATTCATGCAGTCCAGCGGTGAACATGCTGGGAAGCCTGTTTACAGGGTAATAGTGTCAACGATATCGATCCTTATATGTCTGTCGACTATATTGATAAAACAGCATTCGGTGGTCGACGTCGCGGGTGCATTGATAATGTTCCTGATAATTGCGGCTGCGGCAGAATATCTCTTTGGAAACAGAGCCGCAGGGAATACCGGGAACTATAAGAAAATACTGATGAACCATTAGAACATCTTATCAGAGAAAGTGTGGTCATAATGAAACTTATCAGCTTTATCGTACCTTGCTACAATTCCCAGGATTACATGGGGAAATGTATCGATTCTATTCTTACAGGCGGTGATGAGATCGAGATCATAGTAGTTGACGACGGCTCAACAGACGGAACTGCAAAGATCGCAGATGAATATCGCGAAAGATTTCCGGATATCATAAAAGTCATCCATAAGGAAAACGGAGGACACGGATCCGGTATTAATTATGGTCTCAAGGAGGCTGAAGGGAAATTCTTCAAAGTTGTCGACAGTGACGACAGACTCGATGAGAAAGGGCTAAAGGAAGTCCTGGATGTACTCAGAGACAGTGTGGAAAAGGGCATCGAGCTTGATATGCTCCTTACAAATTATGTTTATGACAAGCAGGGCGCAAAGCATAAATTTGTAATGAAGCCTTACGGCATACCGAAGAACAGAGTAATGAGCTGGGATGATGTTAAACGTATCCGTAAATATCATTATATACTGATGCATTCGATCATATACAGAACAGACATCCTCAGGCTTTGCGATCTGGAGCTTCCTGAGCATACCTATTATGTTGATAACATTTATGCTTTCCAGCCGCTTCCGTACATTAAGAAACTATGCTACAAGGACATAGATCTGTACTGGTACTATATCGGCCGTGAAGGTCAGTCGGTAAGTGAAGAGAAACTTGTCAAACAGATCGACCAGTATATAAGAGTAGTGAAGATCATGACTGAGATATTCAAGGAAAGCAGAGTTGTCACTGACAGCAAGCCATGCCTTGATTATATGCTGAATTATCTTGAGATCGTATTTACTATCACATGCAACTTCCTGAATGTCGGAAATGACCCGGCTAATACCGAAAAGAGAAAGCAGCTTTGGAAAGATATCGAGGAGATAGACTCTTATGCCGCAAATAAGCTTCATAAGAGATTACTTCTTCTTGCCACAAATATCCCGGGCAAGGCAGGACGTCTGATCAGTAAATACGGCTATCGTGCAGTATCCAGACTTCTGGGCCTTAACTGACAGAAAGGAAACTGTCATGGATTTTGATTATCTTATTGTAGGAGCCGGCTTGTACGGCGCTGTGATCGCCCGTGAGGCCATGGATGCCGGTAAGAAAGTACTCGTGATAGACAGGCGAAGCCATATCGCGGGGAATGTTTATACTGAAGATGTATCAGGTATTCATGTACATAAATACGGAGCCCATATATTTCATACAAACAATGAGGAAGTATGGAAGTATGTACAGAGATTTGCTGTATTCAACAGATTCACTAACTCTCCGGTGGCTGATTATAAAGGCGAGCTGTATTCGCTTCCTTTCAACATGTACACATTCAATAAAATGTGGGGTGTCATAACGCCGGAAGAAGCTGAAGCAAAGATAGAAGAACAGAGAAAAGCTGCAGGAATCACTGAACCGCATAATCTGGAGGAACAGGCTATATCGCTCGTCGGCACTGATATTTATGAGAAACTTATAAAAGGATACACTCAGAAGCAGTGGGGAAGAGAATGCAAGGATCTTCCTGCCTTTATAATCAAAAGACTTCCTGTGCGTTACACGTTCGATAACAACTATTTCAACGCATTATATCAGGGCATTCCAGTTGGCGGATATACAAAAATGGTCGAGAGCATGCTCAAAGGAGCAGAGGTGAGGCTGGGCGTTGATTACCTGAAAGATAAAGAGCGGCTGGACGCTCTGGCCGGAAAAGTCATATACACCGGGCCTGTAGACGCATATTTCGGCTATAAGCTGGGCACACTTGAATACAGATCTGTCAGATTTGAGACAGAACTTCTTGACACGCCTAACTTCCAGGGCAACGCCGCTGTTAATTATACAGACGCAGAAACGCCGTGGACCAGGATAATCGAACATAAGTGGTTTGAGTTCGGAAAGGATGATAATGGCAACGATATTCCGGTAACTGTGATTAGCAGAGAATACAGCTCTGAATGGAAACCTGGTGATGAACCATATTATCCTGTGAACGATGAAAGAAACGCAGCGCTTTATAAACAATATAAAGACCTTGCAGACAGTGAGAATAATGTAATATTTGGCGGACGCCTTGGCGAATATAAATATTACGACATGGATCAGGTAATTGCGGCGGCGCTTGAAAAAGCACACAGCATTCTCTGATAATGCCGGGATCGGAGCATGAATCATGAAAAAGGTTTCGTTCGGTACCAAGTGGATCTTTGCGATAGGACAGCTGGGATGGTCAATTCTTGCTGGGATAATCTCTAATCTTCTGGTTAATTTCTATCTTCCGGATTCCACTGGAGACGGTATCATCACATTCGTTACAAGCAGGACATTTATCGGCCTTACGGTGATCGGTCTTATCACGGCGTTTGGAAGGATAGTCGATGCTGTGACTGACCCATGGATCGCGAATATGTCAGACAACTGCAAGAGCAGTCTCGGGAAAAGAATACCGTTCATGAGGTATGCCTCTATTCCGTTTGCTGTAATAACAGTGCTTGCCTTCTGCTGCCCGGTAAGAGGCGAGTCAACTGTAAATATCATATGGCTTGCTGTTACGATGATATTATTCTATATTTTCATGACAGCATACTGTACGCCTTACACTGCCCTGATTCCTGTTCTGGGCAAAAGCCAGAAGGACAGGATGGACATCTCTACATATATTTCGCTTACTTACATGGTCGGTACCGGTATCGCATTTGCCGGAAAGATG
>CAYMBU010000071.1:0-8282 GCA_964388765.1 uncultured Eubacterium sp. | reverse complement strand
AAAAGCGTGCTCGATATGCAGAACTGATTGAACTCGACGCCGATACCGTGTTTCTTTATCACGTTCTCCGCGTCCATCTCGAACGTTGCGAGAAAAATATCTCTCTTTTTCATTCTTTTCTCCTAAGCTGCTTTCAATCACCTGTAGATGCCGTATTTTATCTTTATCCTCTCAAGTTTACCTATGAGAGTTTCGCCGAACAGAAATATGAACAAAGCCGCTGACCCGGCATGTGCGAGGTCGTACGGCACGCCGGCAATATACAGTGTCCTCAGCGTATCCGTATGTACCGGCTGGCCGCCTTTGATGGCTGCCGACGTTATCATCGCCGCGACGTTCATGACTCCGCCGTATACGATGAAGGTCACAAAGAAAGTGAATATTGCAAGCGTCACGCCGTCGATCGGGAGCCTCTTATGCTGCAATACTATCGCAAGCACGAGTCCCATCGCCCCGAAGGCATACAGCCTCCATCCGAAGAAGGTGTCGTCTTTCCCCGGTATGATAAGGTATGACGTATACGCCGCGATCAAAGCGAATATCATGGCTATCACGGGAGCCGCCACGAAATTGAAGCGCCGCGACTTCAGCTGCTCGATATTGGCTTTGTTGAACGCGAGTCCCGCAAGGAATCCCAGAATGCCCCAGCAGAACATCTGCCAGGGAGTCCAGGCACCCTGCGTAAGGTAGAAGTTGCACACGAATCTCGCGAGCGCTCCGATGAGGAACCCAGCCTCAGGTCCCAGCGCGATGCCCGAGATGATCACCATCGCCGTTCCCGCCTGGATCGGCACCGTGAAGTGGAACATCATGTGCACTACGGCAGTGAGCGCCGACATCATGGCGATGAGGACTATCTCCCTCGCCTTCGGCTTCCTCCGCTCAAAAACCATGAAGAACGGGATCATCGTATAGATCAGTATCACCATGCTGTCCAGCATGTACGAATGATGCCCAATCAGGTTGCTCCCGCCTATTACGGTAAGCGGTATCATTATGAAGATGATGATACCGGAAATTGCCGTACGTTTCTTATGCGCGGCTTCCGCCTGCGTGAGGTCCATGCCGCGCCGCATGCCGTATGTGACATGAGACTCCGAAGTCTCGTCCGGTTTCAGATCGTCTCCCTGACGCATGCCGCCACCTCCTCCCAGGTGATAGCGTCCGGGAAGTGATCCCTTGCCATCTTATTCGCAGATGTCGTGTAGAAGTTGTTCCCCGGGAAGAACTCGTGCGGCTTCCCGATGGATACGATCTGCCCGTCAAAAAACATGGCGCATGTGTCTGCATACTCTGCGCAGAACTCTATGTCGTGCGAGACCATGAACAGAGTCTTGCCCGCGTCGGTCAGCTTCTTCAGGACGCGCGCCAGGCTTATCTTAAAGAAAGGATCGAGTCCCTTTGTAGCTTCATCCAGCAGTATTATCTCAGGGTCGAGCAGAAGGACCTTGCCCAGTGCAAGCCTCTGCTGCTCGCCTCCGGAAAGGTCGTACGGGTGCGACTTCCTGAGATGTGTTATCTCCATGGTGCCGAGCATGTCAAGCACCTTCTGTACCTTTACTTCGTCAGGCTCCTTGGAATCGTGCAGGGCTTCCATCATCTCGTCTTCCACGCTTATCTCTGTGAAAAGCGCCTGCGGGTTCTGAGGGAGCATGGCGAGCGTGCCGTTCACGGTCACCTTGCCGCGCTGCTGTTTCAGTATATGCGAGACGACTTTCAGAGTCGTGCTCTTTCCGACGCCGTTCCCGCCAAGGACGCAGAACAGCTGCCCCTTATCTATCATGAAATTCAGGTCGCGAAGCACGTCCTGTGATTTTCTGTCATATCTGAACCAGAGGTCTTTTACGATGATCGCCGGCTCTGTGGATTTTGATGCTGACTGCTCCGTGGATTTTAATGGCTCTCCGTCAGTAGATTTTGATGTTGACTGCTCTGCGGATCCTGCCGGTTCCGGGGCTTCGGACTTTGATAGCTCCGGTACGCCCTCACGATACGCGTCGCCGACTTTACTGTCGATCCACAGACGCCCCTCGCGGATAGTCAGGGGACTGTCATCGCCGTTCTCAGCGCTCTGGTAGATCTTCATCATCGCCGGGAGGCCGTAAAACATCGGATGACGGTCGTCGTCGCCGGACCCTGCAAGCATGCGGCCGATCTTCCTTGGCTCGTCATACGCGAGGACCTTCCCTTTGTCCATGACCATGACTTTATCGGCCATCGTGAACGCTTCCTCGAGGCGGTGTTCGGAGAGTATCACCGTAGTCCCGAGGTCGCGGTTTATTTTCTGCACTGTGCGTAGGAATTCCGAAGCCGCGATCGGGTCGAGCTGTGAAGTCGGCTCGTCGAGGACCAGGACTTTCGGCTGCATCGCCATGATCGAAGCCAGGTTCAGAAGCTGTTTCTGCCCGCCGGACAGCTGGCTCACGTCTTTACGGAACCATGTCTGGATGTTGAAATAACTCGCCATCTCGGCTACACGGCGCTTGATCGTGCGGTTGTCGAACCCAAGGCTCTCCAGCCCGAATGCGAGCTCGTGCCACACTTTGTCCGTCACCACCTGGTTATCCGGGTTCTGCTGAACAAAACCTATATCTGCCGCGCTTACTCTGTCCGGAAGGTCTATGATCTCCTTTCCGTTATATGTGACGCTGCCCGAGAATTCCCCGTACGGCGACAGATTCTTCTTCATGTGCCTGAGGAGAGTGGTTTTGCCGCATCCGGATTTGCCGCAGATCACAACAAAATCCGACTCGTCGACGCTGAATGAAACGCCGTCGAGCGCGTTGCTTTCCGCAAGCGGATATCTGAAATGTACATCTTTAAACTCTATCGTATTCATCACTACCACCAGAACCATTCGGCGCTGTTGCCTTCAGCTCCTGTCTGCCCTGCTCTCTTCCACCTGATCTCACCGTATACATCCATGACAAGAGGTACCGCCATCATGGCCATGAAGCACAGCATCGAAAACAGTGTCACTGCATCAAATGCCGGGACCTCATATTCCGGATAAAACACAGCAGAGGCTTTGCCCTTGTAGATGCCGTAAAAAGCTCCCGCCGCGAAGATCAGCATCACCGCCGTGCACATCGTATCGCGCGGTATGAATCTATACAGATGGAAACTCGTCCTGCCGCGGAGGCCATAGCCCCTCGCCTCCATGGAATCGGCGCCTTCGATCGAAGACTCCAGCGACCATGAGATCAGTATTGAGATCTCTTTGCCGAACTGACGCGTCTTGGCGACAATGCCCTTCTCTTTCTCCATGTTGCGTCCCAGGCACGCCTGACCGAGACGGATCTCCTGGAATCTGGCCTTAAGAAGCGGTATGTACCGGAATATCATAGAGAGCGTGAGCCCAAGCACCGGCGCCGCTTTGCCGAATATATAGATCAGCTTCTCAGCTGTCATGATCACGTTGAAACATGAGAACCAGATGACGATCGCGGCAAACATTACTGACACGGACGCGCCGTATATCATCGCCTCAAGAGTTATCCTGTTGCCGCTTATATAGAACAGGACCGTAGCCCCGTTATGTGAGAAAAGCGCATTGACTATCGAGAATACCACGACCGACCAGGCTGTAACAGCGGCGTTCATCTTTATCTGCTTCACGCCGTTCAGCGCTATGGAATATGACCATGCAACGATCATCGTAGCCGCAAGGAACCAGGGCGACTGCGAGAACATGGTGATCCCGATCGCCAGAATGAAAAATATGAGGTTTACCCACGGGTGGAAACTCGAAAATTCGGAATCCTCACCCAGACCTTCTCTAAACATAACTGTCCCCTGCCGGCCTAACTCGCGTCTACTCGGCCGCTAAGTCGCCTGCTGCCGGTCTTGCCTCAGCTGGCACCTGTTGCCGGCACTGCCTCGGCTGACGCCCGGCCGCATGCGCCATAAAAACAAAAAGCGGCAGGTTCCTTGCCCGCCGCGACCGTATTTCTCACAGCCGGGGATTGCCTGACCGCATCCCCATACTATCTCTTACATCATAGGTCTTCTGGCTCCATACTATGCACGCATCTCATACTATGCACATAGCTGCGTGTACGCATGCCGCTCTGCCTTCTCGGATAACTCCAATGGCCGGCTTCTGCCTCCGGGCGGCGCGCTCATATGTTTACAGCATCGGTTCAATGCTCCGGATTCACACCGGATTCCCTTAAATGATGTTTCCTGATTCCAATTATATACACGCGTCGCATTTTAGTCAATAAATGGCGCATGCCCTGGTGGTACTAAATCGACCCTGACGTCGTAATCTATGGTCACTATTTGTGTATATTCACTTTTTAGTACCACCACGCAGGATCACTACACAAAACAAAAAGCCGGCGCAGCGGATCTGCACCGGCGTTGCTCCCCGACGAGGCAGGTTGACGGGACCTGCCTCCAAAAAGGAAAAGAATGAAAAGCAATTGGGGCTCCACAGCCTGGATCCTATTGACCTCCGGAGACAATTTAAAAGGGCTGTGGTCTACCCACAGCCCGTATTCGCTGTTATGCATTGTCTAAAACTGGTTCACCGCCAGAAACAGACTGATTCTATGCAGGTCTCCTGGCTAATAGATCATCACATGACTGCCGCGCCTTCCCAGCCTGACGTTGGCCAGTGGCTATATCCGGTCATGCTCCCCAATCACAGTGGCGGGACCGTGCGGGATTCACACCCGCTTCCCTCTTGGCTTCCTTCCGGAAGAACATAGAACGCATATTCAATTGCAATTCTATTGTAAAGTCATTTTTTATGCTCGTCAAGCGGAGCACGGAAAAAAGAATCATAAAGTTAGAAAAAACTAATCGTCCATCATACATACATAAGACATATTTCATCATAAAGATCAGCCATTCTGTCATGTGTCAGCAGGACCATGCGTTCAGACTTCGCCTGCGCTATAAGCATTCTGTCAAACGGATCGTTATGCTGTTTTGCATTTTTCTTTTGTTGCAGCGTCTCCAATGTGATGATATGGCGCTCTTCCATAGACAGCAGAAAGTATCCCGATGCCTTGCATAGATCACAGAATTCCTGTGCATCCAGTACAAATTGTTCTGGGTGCAGCATATGTTTGATAGATAGTTCCCAGGCGGATATCAGACTGAAATAGACTATGTTGTCACGATCCATTATAAGCATACGTGCGTCCTCGGAAAGACGGTTATCATCAGAAAATGCCCAGAGTATGATATGTGTATCCAGTAACAGCCTCATAACTCGACTCCAAATAATACCGCGACTTCATTATCATATTTGTTGATATCATCCGGAACCAGTCTTCTGCCCTTTACGATCCCTATTCTTTTACTGCCGGCGCTGTTGTCATATCTTTTCAGCTCAGCAACAGGCTTACCGTATCTTGCTATTATAATCTTTTCTTCCCTGCCTGATTCAAGCATCCTTATCAACTCCGAAAAATCTGTTTTCGCTTCGTGTATGTTTACCTGCTTCATGACATGCTCCTGTGCAAAATGTTAGTCTTCTTAGCCAACATTTTATATAATACAGAGCAAGCTGTCAATAGCTGCCATTTATTCCCAGTAACAATACACAAAACATATCACTGCCCTATGGGGAAGTCAATACGATCCAGAAAGATACTAGTCTGAATACTTGAACGCCGAAGCAGAAAGGCAAAGTCTAGATGTAATCCGAAATGGTGTGAATTAAATGAGAATACACAGAAGCACCGGGGATAACTCCCCGGCGCTTCCGCTTCTAGGTTATAAAAGCCTTAGACTGACCTTTTGACCCCCAGGTCAGAACGTTTCGGCTGTTGTAACTTGATTATGCCTGTGTATGATATCCGCTGAAGTCGATACCGAACTTCTCGCCAAGCCCTTCACCAGGAACACCTGTTACGAATCCATACTTGAATGGCAGTCCGTACTTGTTGCTGTCAGCAGGTGACTTGATAGCGAAGTCATTTATGATAGTCTCTGTATCAAGCTTGTTGTCGATCATGCACTGAAGCTGTTCTTCGTTGTTTCCACGGCCATACTCTGAACCGAATACGTGCTGTTCTGTATCGCCCTTCTCAAACTGCTTGTAGACATCAGTCTTTCTGCTTGGGTTGAATCCACGGAGTCCAAGCTCATTACGTCCCTGAAGTACATAGAGTGTATCTCCGGCACGGTTAGCCTTCATGTAGTCATATCCAAGTGTGTCAGCCTGATATACAGCAGCCTCAGCGATAACGCCGCCGCCGTCTGTCTCTTTACGGTCCGCTCTGTTGAAGCAGATTACTACTTCAAGTGATTCGAACTCTGTGCAGAAGTTGTAGTCTCCTGTTGAATCCATGAAGCCTGCGATCGGGCCATGGTCATGGTACTTAGGATAGAGTACGTTCTGAACAGCGATGACCTTTCCTTTACCCTGTGTCTGGGTCTTCTGCTTAACTGTATCTTTCTCCCATTTACCATCTTCTTCGCAGAACCAGGCATATCCGCCGTCCCAATCGTACTCGTTGATGTACTTGCCATCAGCATCGAGCTTGTTGGTCATAGCCATCATACCTGTGATGTATTCATGGCCGCCCCAGACGTCGATAGCAGCTCTGATAGGATCAGTAGCTGATGCTGAGCAGATCCATACGTCGATTCCGTTCTCATCAAGAGTCTTCCAGAGCTCTACGATGTTTTCGGATACCTGAGTACCTGAGTTCCATGTGAATGAAACTGCGCCGATCTTGGATCCTGCATAATCTGTTGTCCACTTAACTCTTGAAGTCTCAACTGCCTTGTAGTAACTGTGTGATCTGTAAGCAAGATCATAAACTTCCTGTTCAGTCATTCCTGTGAACCAGTAGAGTACCCATGGGTAAGCTACTGCCGCAGATTCTGAATCGAATACGCAGTCATACATAGCTCTCATCTTTGTGGCAAATTCTTTCCACTCATCTGTAGCCTGGATCTCTGCCTGCTCTGCTTCTGAGAGTCCTGCAGGTGTGAAGTCATACTTTTCATCGAGCTTAGCAAATGCAGCTACGATATCATCGATCCAATCCTGATATGTAGCCTCTGCATTAGCGCAATAGTCTCCACTAGCTGGAGCTGGCTCTGTGAAGTAATCCTTCTTCAGTTCTGTAGCAAGGATTCCCGGCAGTGTCTCTGCTGTAACTGTCTCATCGAACGCCATTGTCTGCAGCTGATAGATAGCGAGCTGTTCCTCAACGTCGAAGATCGAGCATGTGTTATCAAAGTCGAATACAGCATATGATGTAGGATCATCGTTGTTAGCGATCATATCATTGATAGCCTTGGCAACTTCTGGGTTCCAGTCAGCATGCTCAAGCTTGGAAACAGGAGCTTCCGGAGCCGCGCCCTGTGAATGATATCCAGAGTACTTCTTCAGGAATCCATACTTGAATCCAAGCAGGTTAGTTGAAGCGCTTGCAGACTTCTTGCGTGCGAATTCGTTGATTGCATCCTCAACTGTCATCTCGTTGTCGATCATGTACTGGAGCTGTGCCTTGTTGTTATCATCTCTGAAGAGCAGAGGTGAAGACTTACCAAGTCTCAGAGTCATTCTTTCTGGTCTGAATCCTCTGAATCCATTCTCTTCACGACCCTGGAGTACATACAGTGTGTCGCCGGCCGCCTGTGCTTTAGCATAGTCATAGCCGAGTGTGTCAGCTTCATATACAGCTACTTCAGCGATAACGCCGCCGCCGTCTGTAACCTTACGTGAAGCTCTGTTGAAGCAGCAGACTACCTCGAGGTCTTCGAACTCTGTGCAGAAGTTGTAGTCTCCTGTGGAGTCCATGAATCCGGCGATAGGTCCGCAGCCATACTTAGCTCCGCAGACGTTCTGGATAGCTGTTACCTTGCCCTTGCCCTGTGTCTGAGCCTTGGTAGGAACTGTGTCTTCTTTCCATGTTCCGTCTGCCTGTGGGATCCATGCGCATCCTGTCTCATAGTCATAAGCGTTATCAAAAGCGCCGTCCTTGTAGACATTGGTCATAGCCATCATTCCATCTACGATGTCATGCTGACCGAATACGTCGATAGCAGCTCTGATAGGATCTGTAGCTGATGCTGAGCAAACCCATACCTTGATTCCATTATTATGGAGAGCAGCCATGAGCTCTACGATGTTCTCTGATACCTGAGTACCTGATGTCCACTCATATGATACAGCACCGATCTTTGATCCAGTACCAGCTGTTGTCCATGTCTCATATGTTGAAGGCATGTTCTTATACTTTGTATGAGATGCTTTTGCGAGCTCGTATACTTCCTCATGTGTCATTCCTGTGAACCAGTAAAGTACCCAT
>CAYMBU010000070.1:0-8342 GCA_964388765.1 uncultured Eubacterium sp. | reverse complement strand
AGCTCAGCTTAGTCTGTATGGAGAGATGAGTCAGTCCGGATATGCCGCATTTACCCGGAATCATTAGCCCGGAGCAGTCATGTTTCAGCAGAACGGCTGAGTTTATACATAATCATCAAATAAAAGAGACGATTATGTATAAACCGTTTAACGGACAGACGGCAGGGAGGCGGCAAAACAGTAAAAATGAACGTAAATGTTCCCGGGAGGGAACATTTTTTGTTGTTTTCAGGGTCTTTCGGGCTTGTAAAGTGCGCAAAGCTCATGTTTTTGCGACATAATTCCAACTTGCCGGGAAATGATTATACATAATTAGCTGTGTCAGAAGCGATTATGTATAAATTCAGGGAATTTAGAAAAACATCTAAATAGTTCTTGACAGGGGGCACGTCGCATTGTATATTATATTTAGAAATATTTCTAAATAGGTGCGCATTATAAAACTACACTGCAAAGATCAACGGAGGGATCGATATGGCTTTTGCTGAAACATTCAAGGCGCTGTCTGATCCGGTCAGGAGAGATATACTGGAGCTTCTTAAGAAGGGGCCGCTTTCTGCCGGAGAGATCGGATCGCATTTTGACATGACAGGCGCAACGATCTCATATCATCTCAAAATATTGAAGCAGGCAGACCTCATCTTTGAGAGCAAAGACAAGAATTATATTTACTATCAGCTTAACACGACTGTATTCGAGGAGATCATGCTTTGGATCTCTTCGTTCAAAGGAGGTGAGCAGGATGCTGAAGGAAAATAGAAGAACATTGATAATAACAAGCATAATGACTATCATACCGGCTGTCATAGGGGTATTACTTTGGGACCGTCTGCCGGATGTAATGGCGACACATTTCGGATTGAACAACCAGCCGGACGGATTCACGGCGAAAGCCTTTGCTGTATTCGGGATACCTGCCATAATGCTGGCGCTGCTCTGGGCCGGTGCGTTCATAACAGCACACGATCCGAAGAGACAGAACATCAGCAGTAAACTGTTTTCGCTGGTCCTCTGGATCATACCTGTGATATCGATCCTTATGGCTGCCATACTATACCCGTACAACCTCGGATATAAGATGGATATGATGTTTATAATGGGGATAGTGCTTGGCCTCATGTTCGTGATAACAGGAAACTACATGCCAAAAACAAGGCGGAACTATACGATAGGGATCAAAGTCCCATGGACACTTGCCGACGAAGATAACTGGAACCGCACACACAGATTGGCCGGCTTCATCTGGACAGCCGGCGGCCTGGCTATCCTGGCACTGACATTCATTGGCATTGATGATCTGGCGTTCATAATTCTTCCCATGACAGCAGTCATGGCCATCATACCGGTCGTTTATTCATTTGTGATATACTTAAAAAAGAAATAGGGATGTTTATCGGGAGGTAATATGGAACCGGTAAAGAAAAAGCTTGATAAGATAAGAAAACCTGAACACGACGTATCATGGACACAGAGGATACTGATAAGCGCCGGAATAGCGCTTGCCGGTATCCTCGTTGGCGTTTTGCAGAAAGGGCTGGACAGTACAGCGGTTAACGATCTGCCGTACATACTGCAGCGGATCGATCTGACGAACTACTTTGGAAGGCTGGCTGTATGGATACTGATTGCGACAGTGATTTCAGTATACGCGGAGACACCTCTGAGAGCGTCTTTGAATACTGTCCTGTTTCTGATCGGCATGCTGGCAGGGTATTATGCCTACAGCCGCTTTATACTTGGATTCCTTCCGGAATCATACATGATGACATGGATCATCATGGCATTTGCTTCTGCAGTGCCGGCGTATATCTGCTGGTATGCCAAAGGGGAAGGGCCTGTCTCAATAGTCATTTCTGCAGGAATACTTGGAGTGCTTCTGGCTCAGGCTTTCATTCTGACGCAGGGATTCTATATGACACATATCACAGAGGCAGTCACCCTGGCGCTGGGCGTTCTGGTGCTTTACAGGAAACCGAAAGAACTCATTGCAGCAATTCTCCTTTCTGTCCCGGTCGCATTCATCTATCAGCTGTTCATTCCGTACTGGGGATAGTGTTTCTTTATATTTCACGCTTTTTACGTTATAATTACATATATTTTATCAGAGATCGGAGCTGATGCTGTCCTATGTCTGCAGTAAGGAAAGCGTTCTATATGTCAATACCTGTGATGGCGGGGTATGTGGTCCTCGGCACCGGTTTTGGCATTCTTATGGACAAGGCGGGGTACGGAGTGCTCTGGTCTTTTGCTATGAGCATGCTCATATTTGCCGGCTCTATGCAGTACGTGGGGATAGGTCTGCTCACAGGAGGCGCATCGGTACTGACAACGATCATAACTACCATCATGGTGAATGCAAGACACCTGTTCTACAGTATTTCCATGATCGGCAGGTATAAGGATGCCGGGAAATATAAGCCATATCTGATATTTGCGCTGACAGACGAGACATATTCAATCCTTTCCAGCGATAATACGGAGTTTGATGATCAGAATGAGATGAACCGCTACAGATTCTTTCTGTCACTGTTCAACCAGAGCTACTGGGTGGCCGGGAGCGTTCTCGGCAGTCTGATAGGTGATGTGCTTCCTTTCTCAACTGAAGGGATAGAGTTCAGTATGACGGCTCTCTTTACAGCGTCGTTTGCGGAACAGTGGCTGACGTCAGAAGGCCACATACCGGCGGTAACTGGCCTGCTGGGAACGGCAGTGTGCCTTCTGATTTTCGGGACGGAAAACTTTCTCATTCCGGCAATGCTTCTGATAACATTCGTACTCAGTGTCTTGCGCGGCAGGCTGGATAAGACTGAGAGCGGAAAGGAGGCGCAGCTATGACAGGAGACATGTATTCAGCAGTACTCGTAGCGGTCATGGCAGCGTGCACCATACTTCTGAGAGCGCTCCCGTTTATCGTATTCAGAAACAATACGCCGGGTTATATCATGTATCTCGGAGAAGTCCTTCCACCTGCACTGATCGGCATGCTTGTGATCTACTGCCTGAGAGAAGTCAGCTTCATAGCGGCGCCTTTCGGGATCCCGGAGATGATCGCAGCTTTCGTGGTCGTCGCGCTGCAGGTATGGAAGCGGAATTCAGTAGTCAGCATACTTACAGGGACGATAGTGTATATGATACTGGTTCAGACAGTGTTCTCATAATAACGCACAGACTAACAGTTGAGCTGTATAGTATAATGATAGATGAGAAATAGCAGAAGGAGGCAGGAAATGCCGGATGATTATAAAAAGCAGGTAACGATGGATGCGTCTGACTTCGTTCTGATCTCGGATTATGTTCCGGGTATCATACAGGAGATAAGGTATTTTTCGACATATAACTTCATAGGCGACAGGATCGACGGATATGAGGAGCCGTGTGCGCTTCTGACAAAAGAGGCAGCTAGAGCTTTAAAGTCAGTCAGTAATGAAGTAAATGTAATGGGATACCGTCTTAAGGTGTTCGATGCATACAGGCCTGCCGGAGCCGTAAGACAGTTCGTAATGTGGGGGATCGAGGATACGGATATCCGCATGAAGCCTTATTTCTATCCTGAGCTTGAGAAGCAGGAGCTTTTCTCCAGAGGCTATATAGCAAAGCAGTCTTCACACAGCAAAGGAAGTACTGTGGATCTGACACTGCTCGACATGAAAACAGGAAAAGAGCTCGATATGGGAAGCCCGTTCGATCTGTTCAGCGAGCTTTCACATCCTGATTACCGGGGTGAGAAGATAACAAAGAAGCAGTATGCTAACAGGATGCTTCTTCAGAATGCCATGATCCGCGGAGGCTTTGAGCCGATCGACTGCGAATGGTGGCACTTCACTCTGAAGGACGAGCCGTTCCCGGACACATATTTTGAATTTCCGGTATCGTCAGAATATCTGAAAAAATAGACGGGATACTGATGAAAATTGTCATTTTTTTAATACAAAACAGATTAAAAGTGGTAGAATATAATTGAGTTAAAATAGACATCATGAGGTGATTGTTTTATGGAAATCAAAATGACTAAAGAAGAAGATCAGCTGACAGTTGCAGTAGAGGGGAGACTGGATACCCTGACATCCCCTGAACTGGAAGAGAAGATCAAGCCGGAACTCGACAGCCTGAAAAAGCTTATATTCGATTTTGCCGGTCTTGAATACATCTCAAGCGCCGGGCTGAGAGTTCTTCTTATGGCTGCACAGACCATGGAAGACAAAGGTGAGATGATCGTCAGAAATGTTAACAGTGACATCATGGATATCTTTGAAGTTACCGGATTTGTCGATATTCTTAAGATAGAGTGATATGAAACCAGGTAAGCTGAAGAGTGAAATAACTGACAGCATAGTGTTCAAGAGCCTGTTCGGCATCACTGTGCTGCTCGTTGTTTTTACGGTGATAATAGGAATAATGGGCTACAGAGCATTCTCTGATGCCATCATGGAACAATATGCAGACGGGGCTTTTCATACAGCTGAGTCTGCATCTCTTTTAATAGATAAAGACAGGATAGACGAGCTCGCCGAGAGCGGAGGAGAGACTGAGGAATACAGGAAGACCTGGACCGCTGTCGATAGTCTCTGCAATTCACAGGGGGCGACGTTTATCTATGTCATTCAGCCTGATCTTAAAGACTATGCTCATATAACGTTCCTCATATCGACGATGAACAGGAACAGCGATTATGACCTGTATGATTTCGGGTATGTAAGAGAGACTACCAACGATGAATACCGGGAGAAATACCGCAGACTGTATGAGCATAAGAGCGGGAAAGAGCTTGTTCTCAGGAATACGGGATATATAGAGACAGATCCGCACATCACGGCAATGATACCGCTGAATAACACTAACGGTGATACATGCGCGATCCTTTGCGTACAGCGTCAGATGGATATGCTTACCGCAGTCAGGCGTAATCATGTGCGTAAGGTCATGCTGGTTCTGTTATTTACGCTTGTATTAGTGATCGCAGGGCAGTGGATGTATCTCAATAAATGGCTTCTTAAGCCTATTATGAAGATCAATGCAGAAGCAGGCAGGTTTGCTGATGAGAATGTTCAGTCAGATGAGAAGCTGACAGATACGATAAAGACGAATGATGAGATCGGCATGCTTGCAGGATCCATAGACGACATGGAAGAGCAGGTCAGTGAGTATGAAAAGAATCTTACTGAGGTAACCAAAGAGAATGAGCGCATAGGAACAGAGCTTGATCTGGCGACCAGGATACAGAAAGAGATGCTGCCTAACACATTCCCTGCTTTTCCTGAGTATAATCAGTTTTCACTTTACGCGACCATGGACCCTGCGAGAGAAGTAGGAGGAGATTTCTACGATTTCTTCCTTGTGGATCCTGATCATCTGTGTCTTGTTATCGCAGATGTTTCCGGTAAAGGCGTGCCGGCCGCGCTGTTCATGATGGCAACGAAGATCATGATAGCCGATATGGTCAAGACAGGTGGATCTCCTGCAGACGTGCTTAACAGTGTCAACAAAGCCATATGCGCCAACAATAAAGAGAAAATGTTCGTTACAGTATGGCTCGGCATACTGGAGATTCCGACAGGCAAGCTGACATGCTCGAACGCGGGTCACGAATATCCGGCTCTTATGTATGCAGGAGAAAAGTATGAGCTTCTGAAAGATGACCACTGCTTTGTTATAGGCGGTATGAAGAATGCCAGATACAGGCAGTATGATCTGATGCTGAAGAAGGGATCGAAAGTTTTCGTATATACAGACGGCGTCACTGAGGCTGTGAACATCAATAATGAAATGTTCGGTACAGACCGCATGATCGATGCCATTAATAAAAACAGAGATAAGGATCCTGAAGAAGAGATCAAGGCAGTCCGCGAGGCAGTAGACGCATTTGTTGGCGATGCAGAGCGCTTTGACGATATGACCATGCTCTGCCTGGAATATACGGGGAAGAGGGACTGAGTTGAAAACAGATGCCAGAATGATAACAAGGCTTTTTTTCAGCCTGCTTCCTGTCCAGATCCTGATGGTCGCGATAGGAAGCATTAATTCAGTTATCGATGGCATGATGGCAAGTAACTTTATCGGACATGAGGCAATGGCAATAACAGGTCTGTATATGCCTTTCATTAAAATAATAGAAACAGTTAACGCGGTCCTTCTCGGTGGATCGCAGATACTCTGCGGACAGTTTCTGGGGAAAAACCAGATCGACAGGACAAAAGGTGTATTCACACTGGATATTACGCTGATCTGCACGATTTCACTGATCATTTCGGCTCTGTGCTATGCCGCGCCGGGTGTACTGGCAGAAATACTTGGAGCAGACGCAGCAGTAAAGCCCGGACTGGTCAGATATATACTGGGCATTTCTGCGGGGCTTCTTCCACAGATGCTGGGAGTGCAGCTTACAGCTTTCTTGCAGATAGAGCAGCAGGAAAAGCGCACATATGCCGGCATGGCGGCGATGATGATAACCAATCTGTCGCTTGATTATGTGTTTATAAAGATCCTTAAATGGGAGATGTTCGGGCTGGGACTCGCAACGACATTAAGTTATGCCGTATTTTTCCTGGTACTCGGCTCATTCTATTTAAGCAGCAAAGCTGTTATAAAGATCAACGGACATCTTATAAGGTGGAATGACATAGCTCCGATAGTGATGATCGGTATACCGGGAGCGCTTGTTACATTCTGCCTTGCGATAAGGGGAGTAACGCTTAATGCGCTGCTTCTTGAAACTGCGGGGAATGACGGCCTGTCTGCACTGGCAGCGCTGAATTCATTCGGATATCTCTTTTATGCGGTGACAGCCGGCCTGGCAGCGGCAACGAGGCTTCTCGCCAGTGTGTACATCGGAGAAGAAGACAGGACGAGCCTTATAACAGTGATGAGGACGGCGCTTATCAAAGGTGTGCCTCTGGTATGTCTTGGAGCGGGTGCAGTAATGGTATCAGCTCACTGGTTTACTTATCTGTTCTACAAGGATACCGCGTCGAATGTGTTTTATCTTACTGAGTGGCTGTTCAGGATATTCCCGCTATCGATGCCTTTATCTGCTATCTGTGTGATATTCATAAACTACTATCAGAGCCAGGAGCGCATGAAGATAGTGAATCTGCTCTCTATTGCTGACGGTATGCTCGGTATAGGGGTCGCGAGTATTGTTCTGGCACCGCTTTACGGAGCGATTGGGATCTGGATCGCACATGTGGTGAACGGCGTGATCACGACATTGATCATCATAGGATATGCCGTAATAGTAAACAAGAGATTCCCTAAGTCTGTAGAGGATCTCATGACGCTTCCGGATGATTTCGGGGTACCTGAAGATAAGAGGATAGACATATCGATACATAATGCGGAAGAAGTAACAGATACGTCAAAGCTGATCATGGAGTTCTGCGATAAGAACGGCGTGGACCGGAAGAGAGCATACTATGCCGGGCTATGTATGGAAGAGATGGCGGAGAATATCGTCGAGCATGGCTTTGATGATGGGAAGAAAAAACATTCCGCAGATGTACGCGTAGTGTATAAAAATGACGAGCTTTTACTCAGGATAAGCGACGACTGCAGAGCTTTTGATCCGAAAGAGAAACTGGAGCTTGTAGATAACGCTGATGTGACAAAGAACATAGGACTCAGGATGGTGCACAGACTGGCGAAGAGCATGTCATATACGAATATTATGGGGCTGAATGTACTGACTATGACTATATAATAACAGGGAAGCAGGGCATGAGTAAGAAAGTACTTGTTTTATCAGGCATATTGCTGATCATTTTATGTTTTGCGGCGATTTATTATTTTGGAAGGACCAATACGATAATCTGCAGCATTATGGGACAGGGTTCCGGCAATGCTGACGATTACGAAGTTACTATAAGCAGTGACGAAAATGCCGTAAAACTCACCGAGAAGCATATCGACGATAACAAGCTTATTGTAAATGTACAGAGCATTAATAAAGGTGCTGCAGACATTGAGATCACAGGCCCCGAGGAGTTCAGCGAATTTCATTTTGTTTATGTTCATCAGCTTGGAATAATCACGGAAGGCGGTTATCTTGGCAGAATGAACGGAGGTATAGCGATACCTGCCTGTGTTACAGCATATCTTCTGATACTGCTTGCGTATTGTATAAGCAAGTACAGAAGTGATGTAAAAGAAAGCCTGTACCAGTATAAGAACATCGGAGATCTCGGCATCATAGTGTTCCTTACAGTCACTCTGATAACGATGATACCGAATATCATGAATTATTCCGGGATAGAATCGTCTGCGCGAGCAGCTCTTTCCACAGCGTCAGGCTTTACATGGATCACGTTCCCTCTGGCTGCTGTCGTATCCATACTGGTAACATTAAGCAA
>CAYMBU010000069.1:0-8416 GCA_964388765.1 uncultured Eubacterium sp. | reverse complement strand
GACTCGTCGACAAGATCGGAAAGCCTGCTACAGACTGGATCGAAGTTAAAGAGGATCCTGAAGCCGCGGCGAAGGCTGCAGTTGCTCTTGAGACTGCATGCGCCAAGCTGCACGGTACCAAGGGAGACGACGACGCTGCATTCGTTGTAAGCAACAAGGATATGCTGAGGAAGCCTTCAGTATGGGCGTTCGGAGGCGACGGCTGGGCTTACGATATCGGCTATGGCGGAGTCGACCACGTACTCGCGTCAGGCGAGAACATCAATATCATGGTCTTTGATACAGAGGTATATTCCAACACAGGCGGACAGGCATCAAAGGCTACGCCTATCGGAGCTGTGGCGAAATTTGCGGCAGCCGGAAAGCCGATCAGAAAGAAAGACCTCGCTCAGATAGCGATCGCTTACGGATATGTATACGTCTGCAAGATCGCGATGGGCGCTGACTTCAACCAGACGATCAAAGCCATCAGGGAGGCTGAGGCGTATGAAGGGCCTTCGCTGATCATCGCTTACTCACCATGCATCAACCACGGCATCAAGAAGGGCATGAACAAGGGCATGGAAGAAGAGAGAGAAGCGGTAGAATGCGGATACTGGAACCTGCTCAGATACAATCCGGATCTCGTAAAGGAAGGAAAGAATCCGCTCTCGATCGACAGCAAGCCGCCTAAGGAAGATGGCTATCAGGACTTCCTGATGGGTGAGGTAAGATACAACTCACTGAAGATGAGATTCCCTGAGAAGGCAGAGAAGCTCTTCAAGGAGAATCAGGAACTCGCTATGGACAGATATGCGAGACTGCTCAACCAGAAGGAGAGCCTGGAACCGGACAAGCCTGAAGAGGCTGAGAAGCCGGAGCAGTAGATCATTTCCCGGACCGGGGAAATACAGATTCACTGCAGACTTAATTCGTTTATGCGCGAGGCCGGAGCGCCCTGACAGACGTTCCGGTCCACGCCGTAAATATGTTCATTGTTTATATGAAAATATAACTATTAAAGGAGGTAATTCATGGAAAACAGTGCACTGGACCTTAAGCCACTGGACGAAGTCCTGGACGAGCTCGCGGATCAGTACGGCAGCATGATATCCATCCTGCAGAGAACGCAGGAGATCTACGGATATCTTCCTATGGATGCGATCTATCACATTTCAGAACGCACCGGCGTATCACCGGCAAAGATCATGGGAACAGCTACTTTCTATGCGCAGTTCAGACTTCAGCCGATCGGCAAATATCTGATCATGCTGTGTAAAGGTACTGCCTGCCATGTAAACGGTGCTGACGCTATCGGAGATGTCATCTCCGGAGAACTCGGTATCGAGAACGGCGAGACGACTGAAGACGGACTGTTCACACTTGAGTATGTGGCATGTCTCGGATGCTGCTCACTTTCACCTGTTATGATGATCAATGGTGAGACTTACGGACAGCTCGACGGCAAGAAGGCTGTCAAGATCATCAATGATTACAGAAAGAAGGAGGCTGCTCAATGATAAAGCTTATCGTAGGAGAAGGCAGCTGCGGTATTTCCGCAGGCGCCGCGAAAGTATATGACAGCCTCGCTAAAGAGCTTGAGGCAGACAAAGTCGCAGAGCTCGGCATCACAGGATGTATCGGAATGTGCTTCCTCGAGCCGATCGTAGACGTTTACAAAGATGATGACCTTGCTGCAAGACTTGTTCATGTAAAGCCTGAACAGGCAGCAGACATCGTGAAAGCTGTTAAGGAAGACGACCTTGACGCTCTGAAAGATCTCATGATCAAGGATGAGGACAAGGTATATCTGGAAGAACAGACACGTATCGCACTCCGTCACTGCGGACTGATCGACCCGACGTCGATTGACGAGTACATTGCCGCTGACGGATTCCAGGCCCTCAAGAAGATCCTGCTTGGCGACGGCATGACTCCTGAAGAAGTCATCGAAGAAGTCAAGGTATCAGGACTCAGAGGACGTGGAGGCGCAGGATTCCCGACATGGTTCAAATGGGACGCATGCCACAAGCAGCCGAATGAACACAAACACCTCATCTGCAACGCAGACGAAGGAGACCCGGGAGCATTCATGGACAGAGCTGTTATCGAGTCTGACCCGTTCAGCCTGATCGAAGGAATGCTGATCGCTGCTTACGCAATGGGAACAGAAGACGCTTTCGTATATGTCCGTGCTGAGTATCCTCTCGCTATCAAGAGACTTTCACATGCTCTTGAAGTCGCTGAGGAGAAGGGTTACCTCGGAGACAATATCCTGGGAACAGATTTCTCATGCCACATCAAGATCAAGGCAGGAGCCGGCGCATTCGTATGCGGCGAGGAAACAGCTCTTATCGCATCCCTCGAAGGACAGAGAGGAATGCCTAAGCTGAAACCTCCATTCCCTGCTCAGAAGGGATACAACCAGGAGCCTTCAAATATCAATAATGTTGAGACATACGCAAACGTCGCATGGATCATCAATAACGGCGGAGCTGCTTTTGCCGCAATGGGAACAGAAGACAGTAAGGGAACAAAAGTATTCGCTCTCTCCGGAAAGATTAAGCGTGGCGGACTCGTTGAGATCACGATGGGTAAAACACTGCGCGAAGTCATCTTCGACATCGGCGGCGGAGTCAGAAACGACCGTCAGTTCAAGGCTGTACAGCTCGGCGGACCTTCAGGCGGATGCATTCCTGCTTCCCTGATCGACACCAAGATCGAGTACAAAGCCCTCCAGGCCACAGGAGCCATCATGGGTTCAGGCGGAATGGTAGTTATGGACGAAGGTACATGTATGGTCGGAATGGCAAAGTTCTTCCTGAACTTCACATCCAACGAATCATGCGGAAAGTGCTTCCCATGCAGACTCGGAACAAAGCGTATGCTTGAGCTCCTCAGCAGGATCACTGATGGCGAAGGTAAAGAGGGAGACGTAGAGCTCCTCGAAGACCTCTGCCACATGGTCGGAAGCACAGCACTCTGCGGACTCGGACAGACAGCACCTAACCCGGTACTTACAACTATCCAGTACTTCAGAGACGAGTATGACGCTCACATCAGAGAGAAGAAGTGCCCGGCTAAGGAATGCCAGAAGCTTCTGACATACTCGATCGACAAAGACGAGTGCGTAGGCTGCACGCTCTGCGCGAGAAACTGCCCGGTAAAGGCGATCACAGGCGAGGTGAAGAAGCCTCATGAGATCGATCCGGCAGTCTGCATCAAGTGCGGCAAGTGCTACAGCAACTGCAGATTCGGCGCTATCAACATAGAGTAAGGAGGGAACAGTAATGGACGAATATATCAAAGTCACGATAAATGATCAGGAAATTACTGCGAAGAAAGGCCAGACGATCCTCGAGATCGCTCAGCATAACGGCATATATATCCCGACTCTCTGCAACGACGAGCGTCTTAAGACATATGCTGCATGCGGACTTTGTATCGTAGAAGTAGAAGGAAACAACAAGCTTCTGAGAGCATGCGCTACAGAAGCTGCTGACGGAATGGTCATCCATACTGAATCTGACCGTATCGTCAAACAGAGAAAGATAAACATGGAACTCGTAATGAGTGACCATGAGGGAGACTGCAGAGGACCATGTCATCTGAATTGTCCTGCAGGCGAGGATCCTCAGAGATACCTCAAGGCTATCCAGATGAAGGATTATAAATGGGCCACAGAGATCATCCGTGAGCACATTCCGCTGCCAAGCTCGATCGGCCGTATCTACCCGCATCCTTGCGAGGATAACTGCAGAAGAGGACTTGTTGACCAGCCTCTTTCGATCTGCGCTCTTAAGGCATATGCAAGCGACAGAGACTATGAGTCAGACGACCCGTTCAAGCTGAAGGTAGAAGGCAATTCTGACAAGACAGTATGCGTTATCGGTGCGGGCCCTGCGGGACTTGCGTGCGCTTACTATCTGAGACAGAAAGGCCACAAGGTAAAGATGCTTGAAGCTCAGCCTAAGGCAGGCGGATTTCTGAGATATGGTATCCCTGAGTACAGACTTCCTAAGGCTATTCTCCAGAAGGAAGTTGACGTTCTGACAGATGCCGGAGTTACGATTGACTATGGCGTAAAGGTCGGCAAGGACGTTACACTGGAAGAGCTGAAGGCTCAGTACGACGCTGTCGTAGTAGCAGTAGGCGCATGGGCTGATATGCCGCTCAGATGCCCGGGCATCGACCTTGAAGGTGTTTACGGCGGAACAGCATTCCTTACTGATACAGCAAAGGGCAACGCTCCGGAGATCGGAAAGAACGTTGCTATCGTCGGCGGAGGAAACACAGCCATGGACTGCTGCCGTACAGCAGTAAGACTTGGCGCTGAGAACGTATACGTCATCTATCGTCGTACAAGAGACGAGATGCCTGCTGAAGACGACGAGATCGAAGAAGCTATCGACGAGGGAGTTGACTTCAAGTTCCTGACCAACCCGGATGAGATCCAGGGCAAGGACGGCAAGGTATGCGGAGTCAAGCTTCAGGTCATGGAGCTTGGAGAGCCTGATGCAAGCGGCAGACGTAAGCCTGTTCCTGTAGAAGGAAAATTCGAAGAGCTCGAGCTCGATTCGGTCATCGCGGCTCTCGGACACGGACTTGTTCGTGGAGAGTGGGATATGCTCCAGGCTTCACAGAAAGGCAACATCGACTGCGGCGAGAATTCATTCCGTACATCGATGCCTGGCGTATTCGCCTGCGGCGAGTGCACGAACAAAGGCGCTACTATCGCAGTAAGAGCTATCGGTCAGGCCGGAAAGTGCGCTGCTATGGTAGACAAGTATCTGAACGAGAGCGACGACTTCTACAAGACACCGTTCTATTCAGAGCGTAAGCTCGACGAGTCAAATCTTGCTGACGAGCCTAAGAAGCAGAGAGTTGAGAAACATCTCAGACCTGCTGATGAACGCAGATGTGACTTTGGCGAGATCAACCTCGGCCTTTCTGAAGAAGAAGCAGTTGAAGAAGCTAAGCGCTGCCTCGAGTGTGGATGCCACGCATATTTCGACTGCAAGCTGATCAAGGCTGCGAACCGCTACAAGATCGATATCGAGAGAATGCAGGGCGAAAAGCATGACAGTTTCGTAGAGCATGACCTCAAGTATATCGAGAGAAATCAGGGCAAGTGCATCCTCTGCGGTATCTGCGTAAGAACATGTGACGAGATCGTAGGCAAGGGTGTTCTCGGACTTGTAAGACGTGGTTTCAAGACCGTGATCAAGCCGGAGTTCAGAGACAAGGATACAGTTGAGTTCTGCAAGAACTGCATGAAGTGCGTAGACGCCTGCCCGACAGGCGCTCTCAGAAGAAGACTTCCTGCAGAGATCGCGAAAGACGAGGACTAGAGTTCTCAGTCAGCGCTGCAGACGAAGGCTAGAGCACCGTCAGCGCTGCAGACGAAGGCTAGAGCACCGTCAGCGCTGCAGACGAAGGCTGCGAACCTCATAACTAACAAGAGAAACTGCCCGGGAGTCATTTCCGGGCAGTTTTTTGATGCGCTGAAATTTGTTCCTGCCGGCACGCACCAGATTCATGTTCAGGAAGGATGGCTGAATTTATACATAATCATCTTTTTTAAAGGGTAATTATGTATAAATGGATTTCAGTCTTTACGCCATAGTGTTGCTGATGTCGTAAAAATGAGGCCTTTTTTGGTCAAATAAATGTTGCTTTTTAGCAAAATGTTTTGATTGCTGAACATTTTTGCTGAAAAAAACCTCTCCACGGATGTTTGTCAGATCTCATGAAAAAGGCTTTATACATAATCGAGCTATGAGAAACGGATTATGTATAAATTTACTCAACATAAAAAAACACGGGGAAACGGTTGACGTCTTATGGGGAAGTTGATAGACTGAATTTCCATAAAATGGAAATTAGGGTCAGACAATCAACAAAGGAGGGGTTATGTACGACATGCAGGAAAGGATAGAGAAGGAGATCGAAGATCTTAAATTCCTGATCAAGGGGACAAAGCGTCAGTTACGCAGAAAAGATCCGGGGGCACTTGCGGTCAAAACTTGTAATGGCGCAAAATACTACTACGAGTCAAAGATGAAAAATGGTAAGCTCAGACAGGATTATCTCGGTACAGCTGATGACGAAAGGGTCGGCGAATTCATCATCCGCAAGGTAATGAAATTGCGGCTGAAAATCCTGAAGGACAACTTGAAAGTGCTTGAAAAAACAAGGGAACAGATCCGAGATTATACAACGGAAAGTATTCTTGCTTTACTGGGAGACGAGTACAAAATGGCATTCTGGGGGATAGACGAATTAAGGGAGCTGTACCAGCTGAATGACCGCCTTCCGTGGAAGGTACAAAGCGAATACCCTGAGCCGCCGGATGACAAAGACAAGGTTTTTGACAGGGATGTAATTACATGCGACGGGAAACGTGTCAGATCATTGGGCGAGTGCATCATCTATGATATCCTCAAAGCTGCACATATCAGGTTTCAGTATGAGCCCACTCTTTATTTTTATGATGAAAACTATAACGATTTTGAGATCAATCCAGACTTCTATATCGAATGTAAAGACGGCAGCCATATAATAATCGAACATCTCGGAAAGCTTGGCGATAAAGAGTATGCTGATACTCAGGAGCATAAGCTGAGGACATACCACCTTAACGGTTACGATCTCGGGCATAACCTGATATTCACCAGTGGCAACAGTTCGTTTGGACTGGACAGCAGCTTCATAAGCGATATCATTTATCAGGTAATACTTCCAAGAGCAAAAACCGTCGCATAAAAAGACCCGCTGTGAAGGCGGGTCAGAATATCATTCCTGTACAGCAGCGCTGCAGAGCAAGTCTGCTATCTTCTCAGATATTTCAGATCAGCGGTCAGATCCCCGGCACGAACACTATTTTCACAGCGTATATAGCGAACAGTGCAGATGATATCCACATCATTGGCTTTACGTCCTTTGCCTTTCCTGTAAGTGTCTTCAGGATGACCCATGAAAGGAATCCGAACATCAGTCCGTTTTCAACTGAGTATGTGAATGGCATCATGACGATCGTGAGAAATGCGGCAACAGAATCAGCAATGTCTTTGCCGAACGGTATGTTCTTAGCTTCTTCCATCATCATGAGACCTACCCAGATAAGGGCAGGTGTCGTCGCAAACATCGGGATCGCAAGGAACACAGGTGAGAAGAACAGTGCGGCAATAAAGAGAAGACCTGTCGTAACAGATGTAAGGCCGGTCCTGCCGCCGCTCGCTACTCCTGTGCTTGAT
Source organism: uncultured Eubacterium sp. (assembly GCA_964388765.1). Lineage (GTDB taxonomy): Bacteria > Bacillota > Clostridia > Peptostreptococcales > Anaerovoracaceae > Aminicella. The sequence goes on along the minus strand of CAYMBU010000069.1, from coordinate 1,181 downwards.
TCAATGAATCCTGTTACTGTAGACGTTCCGACGCAGGCTCCGAGCACAGTACCCAGAGAGTCTGTCAGGAATGCTTTCTTCGCATCGATGAAGTCGCCATTTTTGTCTACGAGGTTTGCTTTAGGCGCGATACCGATCAGTGCGCCAACTGTATCGAAGAGGTCGATAAGAAGGAGCGTGAACGCTATCGTAGTGAACGTCACGATGTGGTCAAGCGCCCATCCGAAGTCAAAATCGAATATGTGCTTATCGACCGGAATGAAGCTTCCTGTGAATACAGGGTAAAGCGAATAAGCGCCTGCTTCAGGGTCGACCTGGTACCAGCCTGCCGCCTGGGCGATCATCCCGAGGATCCACGTTGCAATGATACCGAGCAGTATGTGCCCGCGTACATGAAAGTGCGCAAGCAGGGCTACGATGATAACGCCTGTGATCGCCAGTACTACCTGAGGCGAGCCGAGATCTCCAAGTGTCACAAGAGTCGATGGCGCCGCCTGCATGATGCCGGCGTTTACCATGCCGCATATAGTGATGAAGAGCCCGACTCCAACGATTATCGCGGATCTCAGTACCTGAGGTACGCTGTTTACAAACTGCTCGCGGAATTTCGTGAGCGAGATCAGTACGAATATTATTCCTTCGCATAATACGGCAGTCAGCGCTACGGTCCATGGGCTTGTCACACCCTGAGCCGCAAGGCCTCCGCAGATAGTGTACGCGAAATAGGCATTCAGACCCATGCCCGTACAGAGAGCGATAGGGTAGTTGGCGTAAAGGCCCATGAAGAGGGTAGTTGCCGCACCTGCGATTGCTGTCGCAGTAAAGACAGAGGCTTTGTCCATGCCGCCTGCTTCGAGCAGTGCAGGGTTCACAGCCAGAATATAGACCATGGAAAGGAAAGTGGTGATGCCGGCAATGATCTCTGTGCGGACATCAGTTTTCCTTTCGGTCAGTTTGAAGTATTTATCCATTATATTTTTTCATCCTTTCGTATTCCGGAAATAACGTATCCTGATATGGAAGGATTAAACGAAATTACCTGACATTCCTGTAACTCCTATTGACCGTCGCTGTAATTGAAGATTTTTCTCAGGAATCCGCCGAAGCTGCCTGTTTTTTTAGGGGCCAGCTTTTCTTCGGCTTTAGAATCATCTGACTTCAGGCTATCATTAGAATCATCT
>CAYMBU010000068.1:5391-8729 GCA_964388765.1 uncultured Eubacterium sp. | reverse complement strand
ATTCAACGGCGTTTCCGTCGATCTCGATAAAGGCGATACCTTTACCTGTCAGTTTCTGCATGATGAATCCTTCGCCGCCGAACAGGCCTGCTCCGAGTTTCTTCTGGAAGAATACTGAAAGCTCTACTGTAGGCTCGCTTGCGAGGAATGCACGTTTCTGTACGATCATCGGCTTCTCGCCTACGTCAATAGCTCTGATGGAGCCTGGGAATGATGATGCGAATGCGATCTGGCCAGGGCCACCCTGTGCTGTATAGTGGTTCATGAAAATAGATTCGCCGGAGAACAGCCTTCCGAAAGCTTTTCCAAGCCCGCCGGCGCTTGTCTCCATCTTCATGTTCGGAGTCATCCAACTCATGGCTCCGCCTTCAGTAACGATCTTTTCTCCTGCTGCGAGGTCGCAGATGACTGCAGGCAGCGGTTCTCCGATTACTTTATAATCCATGGTTTCCCTTTCTGTCATTAGACATCAAAAGCAATTATTTTTATTGACTTCATCGTATATTATTTCATTTATAATGTCAATATTCGGCTTCAAAAGATAACGTGTAAAAACAGTGTTTAAAAAATGTGCTGATACGGGTCTTTGGAACGGATTAGTGATATACTTCTTTATAGAAATACACCATACGGATACTGTGCATTCGGAGGACAGATATGAGTGAGTTTTTTGATCCGGATTTTGATCCGGCAGAGAGCATGGAAAAGGCGGCGGCCTGGATAAGAGATTTCTTTGACGAAAATGGAAAAGGCTGCAATGCAGTCGTTGCGATAAGCGGGGGGAAAGACAGTTCTGTCACTGCCGCGCTCTGCGTGAAGGCGCTCGGTAAGGACCGTGTGATCGGGGTGATGATGCCGAACGGCGTTCAGCGCGACATAGGGCTTGCGGAGAAGCTCATCACGATCCTTGGCATAAGGTCGTATGTGATAGACATAAAAGACAGTTATGACGCGGTCATGTCTGAGCTTTCATCAAAGCTCCCGTGCCAGATATCGGAACAGACGAAAATAAATCTCGCGCCGAGGCTGAGGATGACGACTGTATATGCCGTTTCACAGTCGCTCAACGGCAGAGTCGCGAATACATGCAATCTTTCAGAGGACTGGGTGGGGTATTCGACCAGATACGGCGACACCGCGGGCGACTTTTCACCGCTGTCAAGATTCACAGTTCAGGAAGTCAGGGCGATAGGAGTCGAGCTCGGCCTTCCGGATGAGCTGGTATATAAGATCCCTGACGATGGATTATCGGGAATGAGCGACGAAGATAAGCTCGGATTCACATACGAAACGCTGGACAGATATATAAGGACCGGCGTAATAGATGACCCTGATACAAAAGAGAAGATAGACAGGCTCCACAGGCTGAATCTGTTCAAGCTGAAAATGATGCCGGCATATGAGCATGACGGGCCGGTAAAAGCGTGATAAATGCCTGTTTTTTCTCATTTACTTGCCTGCGGGTATTGAAAATCACAGGCGCTGTGTGATATTATTTTTAGTGTACATTTGGAGAAGTGTACCTGTTCCGCAATTATATGTTTTGACGTTATTTTATATATTTGGACAGAGGCGTTTTTCCAATGTGATAATTGGTTTATATGGAGGTAGAAAAGATGAAAAGTTTAAGCAAGAAGTTAGTAGTTGTTCTGCTTGCTGTAGTGATGGTATTCACATTCGCGGCTTGCGGAAACAAAGGCGGCGGATCAGAAGAAGGCGGATCTGATGTTCCTGTACTGAAGATCGGATCGACAGGCCCTCTGACAGGCCCTGCTTCAATTTACGGAACAGCCGTTGAGAAGGGTGCCAAGATCGCTGTAGAAGAGATCAACGCACAGGAGAAAGACTTCCAGATCGAGTTCAAGATGGAAGATGACGAGGCTGACGGAGAGAAGAGCGTAAACGCTTACAACAGCCTGAAAGACTGGGGACTCCAGATGATCATGGGTTCTGTAACAACAGGTTCCTGCATCACAGTTTCAGCCGAAGCTAATTCAGACAGAGTATTCCTGATGACACCATCCGCTTCTTCAGCAGACGTTACAGCAGGAAAAGATAATGCATTCCAGATCTGCTTCACAGACCCTAACCAGGGAATCAAAGCTGCAGACAACATCGCAAAAGATTTCAGCGACAAGAAAGTCGGCGTTATCTACAATAACTCAGATGCTTATTCAACAGGTATCTTCAACGCATTCAAGAAGGAAATAGAGAAGAAGGGCATGGAGATCGTTGCCGCAGAGACATATCCTGACGACACAAACGCTGATTTCAGTGCTCAGCTGACAAAGTGCAAGGAAGCAGGCGCTGACCTGATCCTTCTCCCGATCTACTACACACCGGCATCAGTTATTCTGAAGCAGGCCAAGGATATGGGCTATGCGCCTACATTCTTCGGAGTAGATGGTATGGACGGAATCCTCGACATGGAGGGATTTGATACAGCTCTTGCAGAGGGTGTATATCTGCAGACACCTATCAACCCATGGTCAGAGGACGAGAACGTAAAGGGATTCGTTGAGAAGTACCAGGAAGCTTACAATGAAGTTCCTAACCAGTTCGCTGCTGACGGATATGACGGAATCTACGTACTGTACAATGCATTCAAGGAAGCCGGACTTACAGCTGACATGGACGCTGCTGACATCTGCGAGAAGATGATCGAGACAGTTACTGGCGGATTCACTTATGACGGACTTACAGGTGCCGGAATGACATGGAACGACAAGGGCGAAGTCAATAAAGAGCCTGCAGTCTGCATCATCAAGGACGCTAAGTACGAAGACGTTAAATAGTCTTGTGTAAAAAGAGATGCTGAGATGTGCGTACAATAAATTGCCGCTGCTCAGCAGATAAGCCGGAAATATATTGCATTAATAATTAAGGAGGCGCCGCTGTGAACAGCGGCGTCTCACTATGGTTTGAGAATTAGTTATGGTTTTTTTATCCAATCTTGTCAATGGGCTTTCCCTGGGAAGCGTATATGCGATCATAGCACTCGGCTATACCATGGTATACGGTATCGCCAGAATGCTTAATTTCGCACATGGAGATGTGATCATGGTAGGAGCGTACATTTCTTTCTGCGCTACTTCCTATCTGCATCTTCCTCCTGTTGCGGGACTCCTTGTCGCGATATGTGTGTGCACATGCATGGGTATCATGATCGAGGGACTCGCCTACAGGCCTCTCAGAGGAACAGGCTCGCTTGCGGTGCTGATCACCGCTATAGGAGTTTCATATTTCCTTCAGAACTGCGCGCTGCTTATCTGGGGAAGCGCTCCTAAAGTATTCACGTCCGTGGTAAAAGGAGCACACGGACTAAAGCTGTTTAACGG